>JAUQXG010000075.1 GCA_030834765.1 Lutispora sp. | reverse complement strand
ACCAACTTCTATTATAATAGCGACTTATTTTTCTCCTGTCAATAGAAATCTTAAAGGAATGTACCAATCTTTATTTTTTATAACTTGTGATTGATAGTATGTCCATTCAAGAAAGGACCCTCCTGCCAGCATGTCTTCTTTCCATGTTAGCAGAAGGGTTCTTTCTCTCCCCGAGCAGCTGATTACCTGTTTACCCAAAGTCCTATGGCAGTGTGATACTTTGTGGAAAGCTAAATACAGTGCAGGGGTCATACTTTTCTTTAACCCTGTGTAAAATTCTTATATATTCACCGTAATAGGCTATTTCATAATCTCTTAGATTATGATAAGGAAAGTTTACGTATGAACCACAAGTAAGCTTCTTTATATATCGAAAGCCTTCTCCTACCCATTCCTTATTAACTGATGATTCGTAGGACTTTTCCCAGCTTGACGAAATAGCTATTATATATTTTGCTTGCCTATAGAAAAAAGCAGTCTTTTTGCTATTCACATCACTTACAGCTCCACCTAATGAGTAAACCTTAATGAGTGAATCATAATCTGTAGGTGCTTCATCTAGGATGCTTATGATATTACATAATTCTGCCTTTGTAAGATACTTATACATAAATCTTCCTGTATCTTGAAATCTATCACTTTTCGGATATATACTTCCTATTGTATTTATGGCATCAATAAAATCAACATACTCAATGTTCTTTAATGTAATATTGGGTATACTTAGCATCGGCTCTAATATTCTTTGAGCTTCCTCTGGTTTTCCATAGAAGAAAGCAACAAGTAAAGCTCCCTGCTTATATATTCTGCCGAATGCACTTATCCTTCTGTCCAAATTTTCTAACCACTTCTGCCATGTACTCAAGAAGCTGAATCTAGCCCGTTTATTGTTATTCCACTCAAGCTGAATAAGCGTTATCTTATCTACCTTTTTTTGCAATTTAAAGATGTAGGAAGTAACTACTCCGAAATTTCCACCGCCAGCTCCTCTCAGTGCCCAAAACAAATCTGAATGAAAGCTTTGATTTGCTATCAATACATCCCCTTTGGCATCCACCATTTCCACTTCGATTAAGCTATCAGCTGTAAGTCCCAAATAGCGAGTGGATAAACCAATCCCTCCACCTAATACCAAACCGGAAATAGCTACAGTGGGACAGGTGCCGCCGGCAAAAGCATATCCTTTGTCATAAAGTATTTGATATAACTTTCCAAGCCGAGTTCCTGCTTGTACCTTTACGGTGTTATTTATCGTATCTATTTCCACTTTATTCATCAGCGTGGTATCAATTACCAGCTTTCCTGTACCAGTTGAATATCCTTCGTAGTTATGTCCCCCTGAACGGATACGCAGCATTATTTGGTTTCTTTGGGACCAAATAATAGCATTGGCTACATCCTGATCATTACAGCAATATACAATTGCTATGGGATATTCATCTATATCCCTGTTGTACTCTTGTCTGGCTTGTTCATATTCCGGATTACAAGGCCAAATAACTTTACCTGTTAAGCCCTCAGCGCCCAAAATAATCATCTCCCTTTTGTTTTATCTTATGCTTGTACAAATTACATAGTTACATCTGGGGCCATAGCTTTAAATTTTCAGTCATTCCTGGATCTACCCTAAAAAAGCACATAAAAAAAGAAGCCCGATATCGGCTCTCTTTGTAGGAATCTAATTGGTTGTGTTTGCAAATAAGATGCTTAGGCTTCCATGCTATTATTTAAAAGATAATGTCTTTGTAAATCCATCATAACCAATGATTGTCTTATTAAATATTTCTTCCGCATTATATTTATAGATTTCAGGTTTATCTAATGCGGAACTAAAATGAGTTAACAAAACTTCTTTTACATTGCCCACTTTAGCAAGCTCGGCTGCTTCTTTAAAGGTCATATGTTTATTTTTTTTAGCTTTTTCTATATCTTCATTATCTCCATAGGTGCCTTCACAAATCAACAAATCACTTCCCATGATAAAAGCTGGTATCGTTTCTATTGGTCGAGTATCTGTTATAAAGCTAATTTTTATTCCACTTCTCTCTTCTCCCAATACCATATCAGGTTCATAGATTTTATCATCATGTATAACAGTTTCCTTGTTCTGTAATCTTCTCCATATTTCTTTTGGCACCTTATATAAGGCAGCCTTTTCCATGCAAAACTTTGGTTTTCTGGCTATATGGAAGGCATATCCAAGACATGGCGAAGAATGTTCAAGTTCAATTGTTGAAATGATTATTTCATGACTTTGTGATTTGTCATATTCTTTAACCTGTAGCCCTCCTGCCGAATTCATAATTGCTAAAGCTTTGTTTGGATTTTCTATGATAGCTAAATCGAAGGGTAGATATGGAGTAGAACGCATCAACCCTTTAACAACTTCCGAAGTTCCTTCCGTACCAATTATGGTAATGGGTTCCCTTCGCTCACTGTTACCCATGGTCGTTAAGAGTCCTGGCAAACCAAATATATGATCTCCATGCAAATGGGTTAAACAAATTATATCAATACTTTTAAACCCAGTGTTCATCTTCCTCATAGCCACCTGGGTTCCTTCTCCACAATCTATAAGTATTTTTCTTCCTTGATAATTGATAAGCAACGAGGAAAGGAACCTTGTGGGTATAGGCATTCCTCCTCCGCTACCTAGTAAAGTTATATGAAGCATAGCATCACCTTACTTTGAGAAAATATTCTTATTTATATACCTATAATCTCTAAGATTTTCAGAATCACCTCTAGCACGGAAAGGCATTTATCACGTTTTTTTAAATTAGATTAGTTCTCTTTCAATGTTTATGATGTTTCCTTCTGTATTACTCTCAATGAAATTTAATACATTATCATTTATGCTGTCAGCGTGGGCAGAATTTCCTGCTATACATGCAAAAGCAATAACTATAATCTGATGTATATCCTGCTCTTCTACCTCAGCTATAGATACATTAAATTTATTACGCACTTTTGCGCAGATACTTTTCACTACCATTCGCTTCTCTTTTAAAGAGTGAACCCAAGGTGTATGGATTTTAACTTTCACAACGCCAATAATCATCTTTATCCTTTCCCTATAATATATTTATAGATTTGTATCTACCCATAGATCTATAAAAACCTATTCCGTTCTAAGGATTCAGTTTCCTTACTTTTAATAAGTTCTAAGGTTTTTAATTTAAGGATATGTATACTTACAGTGATACCAATTATACAAAGAAATATTTTTAGATGAAGTGCAGGAACAATGAATATGGAAGATCCCAAAGATATCCACAAAAGTATTAAAGCTCCCGCCTTAGTGCTTCTTTTGACAGCTTTATATGTCATATAATTGTAAATATAGGCGCCAAAAACTTTATGATTGATCAGCCAATTGTATAGACGATTTGAGCTGCGAACATAGCAAAAAGAGGCTAATAGCAAAAACGGGGTAGTTGGTAGTATTGGAATCACTACTCCTACAATTCCCAAAGTAAGAGATATCGACCCAATAATTATTAAAACGTACTTTATCAAAGATTTTGATACCATGCTTTTTTCCTCCTGCTGTACAAAGTCCTCTTGGTATGGAAGCTCTGGTGACGATTCTTTATTTACAAGGGCTTTATCGCTGTTCATATGATTATTTTAATCCTTCTATATAAATTTTATCCATTGCTAGTATTGCTAACGATGCTCTATGGTCCACCTTTGTATTCTTCTATTCAACTCTAATTATGCAAAAGCCCCCATGATAATATATACATCAATATTATCAAAAGAGCTTGATATTCGCAATGTTAAACCGTTTAGTAGCTTTGCCATCTGCATATAAGAGTATAGCATTAAGACACTTTCTCTTAATGCTATATACTGAATGGACGGTCTGCAATTTCAATGAAATCCAAATCCCCAAAACCTAAAATTACTTCGCCCAAAGGGCGAGGAATTAGACCTTCAGAGATTAATTTCTAACAATCTGCTTTTAGAAGTATTGACACTCATATGATGATAGGCTATACTGTGCTCATAGTGTATGCACACTATTCAGATATAGAGGTGATATGATATTGAATATAATCATTGTAAATTCTGCGGAAGTGCCTATTTACGAGCAGATTATGAAGCAGATTAAATCCGCTATCCTGTCTGGCGAATTAAAAGAGGGGGCTGTTTTACCGTCTGTTAGGGGCTTGGCAAAGGATTTGAATGTTAGCGTTATTACTACAAGGAAAGCATATGAGGGCTTGGAAGCAGAAGGATTTACTATCAATATGATGGGAAAAGGTTCTTTTGTTGCGCCGCAGAATATGGAACTTTTACGAGAAACCCGGTTGGTGGAAATTGAGAAAAAGCTTATGGATATTATTGAGTATGCAAAGCCTGTTGGAATTTTAGGCGAGGATTTGAAAAAAATTATAGATGAGTTAAGCGGGGAGGAATAAGATTGGATATGGTTTTGGAAATTCACAACCTATGTAAAAACTATGATGATTTCAGTTTGCGGAATATAAATATGTCGCTAGAAAAGGGAACGCTGACCGGCTTTATAGGGCCTAATGGCGCGGGAAAAACGACAACCATTAAAAGTATACTAAACATTATCAAACCAGATGATGGAAAAATTACGGTTCTGGGTATGGATAGCGTTACCAATGATTTAGAAATCAAATCAAAGCTAGGCATTGTTCTTGATGATGGTCATTTTTACGAAGACTTGACCTTGAGAAAAATGAAAAGTCTGATTGCTCCCATGTACCCTACATGGAACGATAATACGTATCAGTTCTATAGGGAAAAATTTGAATTGCCGGAGGGTAAAAAGATTAAGGATTTGTCCAGAGGCATGAGAATGAAATACGCGCTTGTGCTTGCCCTTTCGCATGGCGCTGACCTTTTTATTCTGGACGAGCCTACATCCGGCCTTGATCCTTTGGTGAGAAGTGAACTGATAGAAATACTCAAAGACATTGTGTTTGAGGACAATAAAACTGTTTTGATGTCAACGCATATTACTTCCGACCTTGATAAAATAGCTGACTATTTGTTTTTCATATTTGACGGCAAAATTATCCTGCAAGGGCAAAAGGACGAAATAAAAGATCAACACGCCATTGTAAAAGGCGATACTGCGGCATTATTGCCAGATTATGAAAATCACTTTATTGGTATAAACAAATCCGCTTACGGTTTTGAAGGACTGACGGATAAAAAAGCGGTACTCAAAAAGGTGCTGCCGGACAAAACAGCTTATGAAGTCCCCACGATCGAGGATATAATGCTCTACTATACAAGGAGGCACAAATAATGGGCTCAAACTTTCTTCATTTCACAAAAATGCAGGTTTCTGCATTAAGTCAAATTGTTTGGTTACAACTTCTTAGTATTGCATTATTCCCGACGTTTTTTAATCAAATTAACGTAAATAATGACTTTGCAAATGTTATTATTTATGCTGTGGGACTATTGATGTTGTCTTATTTGCTTCTGCGGAATTTTGCGTTTAACGACGAAAAATATAAGACTAAGCTACTATTCAGCATATTACCTGTTACGTCTAAGGCGATCATCGGGGCAAGGGGTATGATTATTTATCTTTTCTGCTTAATCACTACGCCCCTTTTAATTTTATTTTCCGGCATAACACATGCGATAAAACCGGAAATGTTTGCAATTGTACAAACGCATATTCTACCTTATGGCTTACTATTAGTTGCCGTTTTTATACCGATAGAGTTTCTAATATTCTATATATTTGAGGCGCAAAAAGCCGATATTATCGGTGCACTTGCAATTTTTCCCTATATGGCCCTTATGGCTCTTTTGTATAATTACTTGATGAATAGTCCTCTTTGGATTGCCGTGTTTATTATTGCAATTTTTATAAATGTGTTTTGTTACAGGTTTTCCAATAAACTATATAAAAGCAAGGGACGATAAGTTATTTTAAATGCCAATAAAAATTGGCAATCTGTCTTGCGGCAAATAAAAAAACCGCAATGGAGAGTTTATCGACTCCTATGTTACTGGATACTAAAATGAAAAGTGGATGTAACGAAACTCGAAGTTTTGTTACATCCACTTTTCATTTGAATTAG
>JAUQXG010000074.1 GCA_030834765.1 Lutispora sp. | reverse complement strand
CACATTTGCCCTGGGAATTTTTTGTTCATCCAGAAGTTTGTTATTAAAAAAAGTAAAAGCATCAATAAATTCATTTTGAGTGATAGGAGCTTCTAGTTCTTTAGTTTCAGTTGGTTGGATTGCTTTGCTATTTTTATCACTTGTTGAGCAGCCATTAAATAAAAAAGATATCATAGCTAAGCACACAGGAATAAAAAGCAGTTTTTTAAACACAAAGATTATCTCCCTTAAATTAGATTTTAATATTACATTAGACTGCAATAGAACATTTTTAGTTTCAATGATAATGGGCTTACCTGTATTATAGTATTTATATACTTATTACACTACTTTACAAGCAATCAAGCATCATCATTTTGACGAAGATAGGCAATCACAGCTTCTTTGACCTTATAATTAATTTCAGTAGTTTCGAGCTTTTCTATGGAACTTTCTAAAATTAATTTTTGTATTAGATAGCTTGATATTACATGTTTTATGGTCTGTAGACTCTCAAATTTGTATTTATCATAATTTTTCTCCATAATAAGGAAGCTGCTTTATGCGATATATAAAGAAATGGCTTGATATCCTGCATTCTTAGGATACCAAGCTTACTATCGTTTGCCATTAAAATTATATTCTAAAATCACTGGCTCTGTGGTTATTCTACAAAGGTATAAATCTCTGCCAGCTCTTTTTTCTTTGGGCTCTTTGGATTATCTTGAGGAACTCCAAGGGTCAGCATTGCTGCCATGAAGTATCCTTCCTTTTCAAAGCCAATTTCATCTCTTAAAAGCTGCTCTATTTCAGCAGCAGCATAATTCGCACTGGTTAGCCAGCAAGTACCATAGCCTAAGTCAATAGCGGACAGGGTGAAGTTCTCAATGGCAGCACCTAAGCTTTGCATACCGGGGTTACGACGAAGTAGAATATCGTCAGTCGCTTTCTTTGGCGCATCCATAAAGGTCAACTCATGATAGCCAGAAGGATAATAATTCGCAGTATAAACCACCACTAGAACAGGTGCCTTTAAGAAAAATAAGGTAAAGTTTTTTACAAACTTACGAAACTTCGCACCTCTCTCTGAATCCTTCTTGTCTATTTCCAAAGCAATCTCTTCATTTTTAGCCACTATAGTATCACTGATTTTATCCATGAGATCTTTGTTTTTAATAGCAATAAAATGCCAATTCTGAACATTTTTCCCTGACGGCGCAGTTCCAGCAGCTTTTACCATCTTTATAATATCCTCTTCTGGTACATCCCCATCTTTGTAATGCCTAATGCTTTGCCGTGTGTAAAGCACTTCTTGTAATTCCATTTTAGCTTCTATCCTTTGCCAAATAGTATAGGGTTCTAACTCCTACTCCTGTACCGCCTTTAGTCAGGTATCCTTTTTCATTATCCATCCATGATGTACCTGCAATATCAAGATGCATCCAAGGAGTATCCTTTGCAAATGCTCCGATAAACAGCCCTGCACATATGGTGCCAGCATTTCTGCCTGTTGAATTCTTTAAGTCTGCTATATCTGATTTTAATATTTCCTTATATTCATCAAAGGATGGAAGGAGCCACATTTTTTCTTCTGAACTATCTGCAGCTTTTTTAAGTTCTTTATAAAACTTCTCATTGTTTGTTATAACCCCTGTTGTAGTTGTTCCAAGAGCCACTAAAACCGCTCCTGTTAAAGTTGCTAGATCTACAACCTCTGAAACCTTTTCTTTTGCTATTGCATAATAAACTGCATCTGCAAGAGTAAGTCTGCCCTCTGCATCGGTATTCAAAACCTCTATGTTCTTTCCTGCCATGGAGCCTATGATGTCTCCAGGCTTATATGCTCCCCCAGAAATAAGGTTTTCGCAAGCTGCAACTACTGCAACTACATTTACTTTTAGACCTTGCTCTGCAATAGCGGTCATAGCTCCTAATACAGCTGCTGCTCCTGCCATATCTGATTTCATATCTACCATACCATCTGTTGGCTTTAAGGAATAGCCTCCTGCATCATACATTAAGCCCTTGCCTACCAAACCTAATATATCTTTGCTATTATCCTTATCTCCAAAATATCTCATGACGATCAGTCTTGGAGGATTATCCGAAGCTCTGCCAACTGCAAGGAATGCCTTCATCTCTAATTCTTCAATCTGCTTTTCATCATGAACTTCTACTTCGAAACCATATTTTTCTCCACTCTCTTTTGCTTTTTCTGCAAAGGTTTGTGGATACATCACATTAGCTGGTTCATTTACCAGATCTCTAGCAAACAATGTAGCTTCTGCTAAGGTTTTGCTTTCTGCTAGGCAAGCTTCCCCCTTATCTAGGCTTGCATTGTCTATTCCATCTATGGAAATATCTAAGGAAGGTTGATCTTTTCTATCTGTTTTGTATTTATCAAATTTATAGTCTCCAAAATATAACCCTTCCACCATGGAATTCACTATCACATCAAGCTTTAGTTTTGCGGTATTTATGTATTTTACATAAATCAATTCTGATTTCAGCTCTCTAGCCTTTTTCAAAGCCTTTGCCATGGCTAGTCTAATCTTTTCACCCGTTAATTCTTTTTCCTTTCCAAGACCAATAAATATGATATCCTGGGTCTTCGCTTTTTTAGCTTTTATGGATGTAAATACCTCACCGTGCTTCCCACTAAATTTTTCTTTTTCTTTCGCATGTTTAAATATTTCTGATAGACTTTCTATCATCTCTTCTTTTCCATCTTCCAAGACAGGAATGATTAGAACATCTGCTTTGTCTACCTTGATACTATTTAATTTTATATTCATGATTTTTTGCCCTCCCTTAAATTTGTTATTATTTGTTTTCATTTATAAAAAATAAATCCTTTTGAGGAAACAACCCAAATAATCCACCAGTATGTATAAATAAAATATTCTCGTGATCTCTAAAGCTTCCTTTTTGTATTTCATTTACAAGTCCATACATTGCTTTCCCTGTATATACAGGATCGAGTATAAGGCCTTCTTGTTTAGCAAGCTTATAGATGAAATCCAATTCCTCCTGTCGGCTCAAGGCATATCCTCTTCCTACGTATCCATCTATTATTCTTATTTCATCCTTTAATACCTTTATATCCGCTTGCAGATAGCCATTGCTTTCTTTCAGTATTTCTATGATTCTATCCTGAAAATATTCAGCATTTGCACTGACATTAACCCCATATACGATGGCATCATTTTTCATCATCTTATTTGCTAAAAAGGCTCCCCCATAGGTTCCTCCAGAGCCTACTGCAAGTACGATGGCATCAAAATGAACTCCCATTTCTTTTTCTTGCGCCATGATTTCTTCCATTGCATTGTAATATCCAAAGGCTCCTATTCCATTGGATGCCCCTTCTGGAATGATATAAGCTTTATGCCCCTTTTTTTCTAATTCACTTTTTACTCTCTCCATGATTTCTGCTCTATTGTTACTGTAATCATCGGATGATATAAATTCAATGTCCGCACCTAGCAGTTTATTCAAGAAGGAGTTTCCATCAAAGGGCTCATCCCCATTCCCTCTGAGAACTAAATAAGCTCCTAGGCCTAATTTCGCTGCAGCCGCCGCAGTTGCCCTTGCATGATTTGACTGTATACCTCCACAAGTGATCAAATAATCACAATTTTGGTCCAGGGCCTCTTTCATGGCAAATTCCAGTTTTCTTATTTTATTCCCCGACATCTCGCTGCCCGTTTGATCATCACGCTTTATATATATACTTGGGCCTCCAAGCTCTTTTGTTAATCTCTCCAGCTTTTCAATCTTTGTAGGCAGATTCGCTAAATGAACTCTTTCAGGAATATCTTTCATATTAACTCCTTCCTGCACCTGCTGCATATCATGCAGTTGCTGCATAAAATTAAATTTAAAAGGTTATCGCCTTTTCTCCCATGTATGTTTTATAACTCTCTAATATCATTCATATGAAACTATAAATAGATAATTCTATTAAAACTATCTTTTTCCTTCTATATCTAGGTTGATTTCAAAAATATATTAAAAAAGCACTATATATCTCCCATGTTTACATTTCCCTACCTATCGTGCTTATTTAATATATTTTTAATTAACTTTAGAAAAGTATCTTCAGTAGGATTTTTATAAATTTCATTTATTACTCCTCCATCTATCTTTTATTTGGATAAACCTTTCAGCAAGATGTTAAAGTGATGATCTATTAGTCTTTCTTTTTGTTCTTTTGGTATCCTTTTCTCCAATACTAATCTTGAAAGCAGCCCATGTGTAGATGTCCATATGATTTGAGCCGTAAGTTCAATATCCATTTCTCTTATTTTCCCTATTTCTATACCATGTTGTATCATTCTACAAAGGCTCTGTATACTCTTCCTTTCTTTAGAAATTCCTTCATCCAACATATTCACTTTATCTGCTATACCAACCGTATCATTAAGCAATACAGCTTTAAATTGCTCTGGTGTTTCAAGCATAAGCTCAATATATGCTTTCATAGAATTTTCTATAGACTTATCCGGATTTTCTAAGTCTACAGGAATTTCCCTCAGCTTTTGCAGTATTCTTCCATAGCCTTCCTCTACAACAGTTGCAATGATTTCTGCCTTATCCTTGAAATAATGATATATAACACCCGGCGAATACTCTATCTCATTTGCGATTTTTCTTATCGATAAACTTTCGTACCCATCTCGGGCTAATATCTTTCCTGCAGCATAAAGTATTTTATTTCTCACTGCTTCTTTTTCCGCTTCTCTTCTTTCTGTAATTCCCATATTGCCTCCTAAGTTCTATGTGTATATACAATCAATGATAGGCGCAATGGCCCCTTGATCTGTCCAGTCAGATGGCTCGTTATAGCATGCCAATAGCCCTTTCATATCTTCATCTAATTCTTCTGGTTTTTTCTTTTCTAAATGTCTCTTTAGCATATTCATCATAAATTTATCTCCAATAGAAAGCTTATGATAATTAAAACCACCTCTCAGCATGAAAAAGTTTACTTTATCTCTTATGCCTTCTGCAAAATTCTTCTCAAATACTGCTTTTATTGCTTCTTCCCTGGCTGGAGAGGCTCCAACTCCGTATACAATTACCTTTTTATTCTCAAGCTGGCTGAAGTTATCGCTAATAAGCTTTACTCCTTTTATGCCTACAGCATGGAGTGAACCCCCATATACGATGACATCATAACTTGATAAATCACTTACCTTCACTTGAGACCTCTCAAATAAATCTCCATGAACTTCTTTTGCTATCCACTCCGCATATCTCTTTGTACTTCCATAACTTGATTTATAAATTACTGCTACTTTTTTTAATATTTCTGACATGCATTACACATCCCCTTATTTTTTAACACTGTTATTTAACTAAACACTGTTCAATACAAATTTATCATCCTTTTCTTTTGCTGTAAATATCCTTTTTTAAATTTTTAAAAGATTTTCCTAAAAAGTATATTGTTCTATAAATATAGGCATATCCTAAAAAGTAGAGTTATAATAAATAAAAGATCAATGAAAACAAGGGGGAAAGTTTTATGCATAAGGAAATATTATTAAAAAATGGTCAAATATTAGTTTTAAGAAATCCCATACCAGATGATGCTGAAAACATGATTCAGTACTTAAACGCAGTAGGCGGAGAAAGCGATAATCTGTTATTTGGGAAAGACGAATTTCGCCTTACTGTAGAACAAGAAAAAGAGCATATTAAGAACATGAACCAGGACTTAAATTCTCTTATGCTTTTGGGCCTTGTAGAGAATCATATCGTAAGCGTTTCCCAAATTGCCAGCTCCAATAGAAAGAGGATTGCTCATAATAGCGAAGTCGCTATTTCTGTAAAAAAAGAATATTGGGGAATTGGTATTGGAAATGCAGTGATGAACGAGCTAATCCGGTTTGGAAAAGAAAATACTGCAATAAAAAATATTAGTCTTGGTGTTAGGGCAGACAATCATCATGCTATTAAGCTATATGAAAAGGTTGGTTTTGAAAAAGTTGGTTATCATAAAGACTATTTCAATATAAATGGTGATTTTTATGATGAAATCCTTATGGATTTATATATTTAAATTTTGAAGATCCCCTAGAATTCTCTAGAGGATCTTCAAATCCATATTTTTTATTTATAAAACTCTTCAAAGCTTCTTGTTACATAGGTATGATCAAGGACTCCTCCTAATTCTCTTATGGAATGCATGGCAAGTATTGGTGTACCAATATCCACACATCTCATTTGAAGATGAGAAGAGGATATTGGCCCTATGGTGCTTCCGCCTCTTTAATCAGAGCGGTTAACAAACC
>JAUQXG010000073.1 GCA_030834765.1 Lutispora sp. | reverse complement strand
CAGAATTAGTCGTTGCATTAGTAATTGCCGATTTAGCAGCAGTACCTATGGCTAATATTGAAATACCATTAATCTATGGAATAATACCCATACTTACATTATACATATGTGAAGAGCTTCTATCATACATCAGCATGTTTAACGGTAAAGCTAGGGGTATACTATGCGGAAAGCCAAGTATTCTCGTTGAAAAAGGAATCATAATGGAAGATGTATTGCGGAAAGAAAGATACAATATTAATGACCTTCTTGAACAATTGCGGCTTAAAAATTTTCCTAAAATTGATGATATAGAGTATGCTATTCTGGAAACTTGTGGTCAAGTAAGTGTAATAGGTAAATCTTCCGTAAAACCAGCAACAAGAAATGATTTGGGAATTGAACATAAAGAGGAAGGAATACCAATTACTATTATTATAGATGGTGAAATAAGTTATCTAAATTTGTGTATCAGCAACTTAAATATAGATTGGTTAGAAAACTAGTTAAACTCGCACAATATCAAATCGGCAAAACAAGTATTCTTTGCATACGTCACAAATGACAATAAGCTTCATTATCAGCTAAAAGACAAATATAGAAAAGGTGAAACTAGATGAAGAATATAATTATAGTAGGGATTATGATAATACTATTAATAGTGAGTGGAATTATGAGTTACAATATGCTTTCTACACAAGCTGAAAGCATGAAAGATATGATAAATGAACTGGAATATAATATTATCAACCAAAACTGGGAGGCTGCATCAAAGCAATACACCTTAATCGATACGGAATGGTCTAGCATTAGAGATAAATGGTCAATAGTAATTGATCATTTAGAAATTAACCTTATTAATATTGACTTAGCAGAACTTAATTCTTATATAAAATCTAAAGAGCAAACGGATTCCTTATCAAAAATATATTCCTTAAAAACATTATTTACTCATATTCCTGATAAGGAATCCTGTACACTAAAAAACATACTATAATTACCATTTATTTATAATTATAGTATGTTTCCATTAAATTTTTTATTTTTTAAGTCCATTTATCAAATCAGAAATATCTGTAGGAATAGGTGCCTTTAAGATAAGCACTTCTTTTGTTTTTGGATGCTCTAGTTGCATACTGCAAGCATGTAAGGCTTGCCTATTTATAAGATTACTTTGTGAACCATAAAGGCTGTCTCCTGTTATGGGATACCCAATATGGCTTAGATGTACTCTTATTTGATGTGTCCTGCCTGTTATAAGTCTTAATTCTACAACAGAAGCATCCTTTAAATACTCTATTACACTATATTCTGTTATTGCAGTTTGACCATTTGATGAAACAATCCGCTTTATTTTATCTTTTTCATCTTTAGCAATAGGCATTTCAATCGTCCCTTTCTTAGGGCAAACTTCGCCTTCAACTACAGCCATATATGTTTTTATAATTAAATTTTTAGACATCATTTCGTTTAAGCAGCTGTGGGTCTTAGAATCTTTCGGCAATACAATTATTCCTGAAGTATTCATATCGAGTCTATTTAAAAATCTAATGGCGATATTTTGCATTGTTCTTTCAAAGTAGCTTTTTACTCCATTAGCAAGGGTTCCTTCCATATGATTCATTGTAGGATGGACTAACATAAAAGGTGGTTTATTCATTACAAGCATATATTCATCTTCATAAATTATATTTAAAGGAATCTGTTGAGCTTTTATTTCATCATTTATCCTATCCGCTAAATTCATATATAAAATATCTTTATCCTTAATTTTACTATCCCAATAAGCATATTTCCCATTAATCAAAATCTTTTTGTTCTTCAAAAGCATTTTGATTCTTCTTGAGGAAAACTCAAACTGTTCAATTAGATACTCTTTTAACTCACGCTTTTCAACATCTAAACTAACTACATATTTTTCTATCATAAGCTCTCCCTCTAAATTGAATTTCTTTATTATAAATAAAGATTACACATAATGTTATGATAGGCATTATATAGCTTAGAAATGCATAGGGTAAATAATCTATGACACTGACACCCATGACCGAGGCTGGTGTCAATGCAGCCACATTCCAGGGTATAATAGAGCTTAACATAACACCAGAATCCGAAAGAGTTCGAGCCAATAGTTTATTATCCATTTCTCTTTCTTTATATATTCTTAGAAGTAATCCTGATGGAATGATTACTGATATAACCTGATTACATGCTAACATTGCAACTAAGCTACTAAAAAAGACAGTAAAAAACAAGATATCCTTATTATTTTTTAGTCTATCTACTACAGGTTCTATAATTTTATATATCATATTTGTTCCTTCAAAAATACCATTTAAAGAAGTTGCACACAAAAGCACAATTAGCATTGTCTTAAAAGAATAGATGCCTCCTCCTGAAAGTGAAACATAGTACTCTTGTGGTACAATAGGAAAGTATCCAAACAATGCTGATTTAAATGAATCAATAATAGAAATTCCTTGTGTCATAATAGCAAATATTATACCAATTACTACTGCAGCACCCATATTATATAGAGTGGGAACTTTAAATATTGCAAAAATTATTATGATTATGGGAGGAAGCAATAGCCAAGGTGTTATTATATAATAACTTTCTAATATATTTTTAAACATCATTATTTTACTATTATCCATTTCAAAAGTGCTAAATTTTCTACCTACTATATAGTAAAAAATAACTGAAAGCAATATTCCCGGTATCATAGTTGTAAAAAAATATCTAAAATTGCTATTAATCTTTGTCTCTGTTACACCAGAAACTAGATTTAACACACTTGAAATAGGCGAAGAACGATCACCTAAAAATGCTCCTGAAACTACAGCTCCTGCTATAACTTCAGAAGGCACACCCATACCAGTCCCAATACCTATCAGAACTATGCCTACAGTGCTAACAGTGCCAACAGCAGTACCAAGTATCATGGAAATCAAACTGCATATAGCAAAGACAGATAGTAGATAAATATGAGGATTCAATATTTCAAAGCCATAATATATCATTGTTGGAATTACTCCATTTATTTTCCAAAGTCCAATCACCATTCCAACAAATATTAATACGACTAACACTCTCAAGTTTTTGCTTATTCCTTTACCAATCATTTGAACAATTTGATTTATAGCAAAACCATTTATTTTCAATACTGCTATAGCCGCAAGGAGCCCTAAAATAAGACCATAATATACTGGATTATTAAATAATGCAATATTTATAATAAGAGAAAAAACAGAAAAAACAATTACAAAAATACAATGGTTTCTGGGCACACTTTTATTCAAAATAATACCTCATTCCTATAAAATATTGTAAAATAATAATTTATTATAACATATACATCAGTAATTCATATAAGATACTACTGAATTTTAAGAATAGATCTTAGAGTTTATTATAACAATTAAAAAAGTATACTAAGTTAAACTTAGCATACTTTTTTAGGATTTTATTACCTGTAGTTTAAAAATTGTAAGTGAATAGGTAAATCTGCATTTCTAAGTGCTTGCATTACAGCTTGTAAATCATCCTTGTTCTTGCCAGCTACCCTAACAGTATCATCCTGTATACTGGCTTGGACCTTAAGTTTTGTATCTTTAATAATATTAAGCACCTTTTTAGCATCTTCTTTACTTATTCCTTGCTTAATCGTAATTATTTGCTTTACCCTGCCGCCAAGTGAACTTTCTACCTTACCATAGTCTAAGGATTTCAGAGAGATTTCTCTTTTGGTTAGCTTTGATTGAAAAATATCTACTACATTTCTAAGCTTAAAATCATCAGATGTAACAATAGTAACCTCATCTTCTTTTCTTTCTATACTTGTATTACTTCCTTTAAAGTCAAATCTTTGTATGATTTCTTTTTCAGTTTGATTTAATGCGTTATCTACTTCTGCTACATCAACTTTAGAAACAATATCAAATGAACTATCTTTACTTGCCATTTCGCATCCTCCTATCAACTATAAACATTTTTGCTTTGGTTATGTAAATTATTTATTATTGTATTTAGAAAAAAAACATGATGATAAATAAATCATTTTAATTATATCTATATCTTTTACAAAAAGTCTATACTTATATTTATTTTTCTACCTTAATATTCCCTTTTTATAGCATAAAAAGATATTATTTTTATAAATGGTAAAATATAAAGGTTATAAAAATGTCAAATCTGTAAACTATATTATCAGGAGGTGATATTATGGTAAACACAAATAATAGCAGTTCAAAAAGCAAAAGATTAGTTCCAGAAGCAACAGCTGCTTTAAACAGAATGAAATTTGAAATCGCTTCTGAAATGGGAGTTAATTTAAAAGAAGGTTATAATGGAGATTTAACAGCAAAGGAAAACGGCACAGTAGGTGGATACATGGTAAAAAGAATGATAGAACAAGCAGAAAGAAATATGTCAGGAAAATAATATAATTAAAATTAAATCGACCCCAAAGGGTCGATTTAATTTTATATATTAAGCAATCGAGCTAAGGATGGATTTATATCTAGGACTTCCTTAAGTTTTATATACTCATCATAGGACTTTTTATTTCTACCCGATCTCTTAATTGCTTTAATAAGCAAATTTTTTGGGGTATCCAGAGGTGATATATATTCAACTATGGAAACCTCGTATCCCATTGATTCAAGCAGTAATATTCTTATGCCCTCTGTTAGTACATCCGCCATCCTAGCTTTTAATACACCATGCTTTATAACTTCCTTTAAAAGAGGAAAATCATATTGGTTTAAAATTTCACTGTGACAACAAGGTACAACCACTATAGCTTTTGCATCAAACCTGACTCCTGCAGCCATCGCCATATCTGTTGCTATATCACATCCGTGCAAACTTATCACTAGATCAATTCTTTTATCCGGTTGATAATTTTGTATGTCCATTTGCACAAATTCCATGTTTTTATAATTTAAATTTTGAGCCATCTTTTTTGAAGCCTGAATTACATTTTCCGATATATCTATGCATACAAAATTACACTGCTTTTTTAATTTCTCTTTTATATAGAAATTGAGCACAAAAGATAAATAAGATTTTCCGCAAGCACAATCCAATATATTAATATTTTCTTTATCTGATATCTCTTTTAATAGAGGATCAATTAGTTCAACAAAATGATCAATTTGATTATATTTCCTAATCATATCATTTCTAACTCTTCCTTCATGATTCATTATTCCTATCTCTTTAAGTAAATCATCTGCCTCACCAACTTTTATTATATAATTGCGATTGCTTCTGGTCCCTACATCACTATGAGCAATATTTTGCTCTATATTATTTGCTTCGGTGTTTTTCACTTTGACATTTCCCTTTTCTGTCCAAACCAGCATATTGCTTCCTCTTTCCATATACTTAATTGAACAATTTTCATAGGACTTGCTGTTTTCAATGATATGTAGTGCAATTTCATATCTGTTAATTATTTTTTTTATTTTTTTCATCTCAAATATCAATTCATTATTGCTATTTATATATACCTCTGCTTTTTGGACTTTATCAGTTTTATAAAATTCTATCGTTATACTTTTAAAATAATCTGCATTTTCTTCAACTTTTGTCTCAATTATCTTTAATATCTGAAATAATTTATCTTCTAAATTTTTTTGCATTTATTTCTGTCCTTCCTTTCCAAATAAGTCACCTGAAATTTCACTTAATATATGAGGCAACTCAGCTTTAAACTCTTGTCCTTTTAAATATAGTATTTTATCTTCTGTTTCATTCATCAATAATCTATCTGCATATAAAAATTGGTGGTCTAAGCCATATTTTCTTAGAAAAAAAATATTTATGGCCTTATTACCATATTTCCTATCCCCTATGATTGAATGTCCAATGCTTGAAAGGTGTGCTCTTATTTGATGACTTCTTCCAGTAATTAATTCAACACGAAGTAAAGAAAAATCACCATTTGTAGCTATTCTATTATAAATCGTATGTGCTGTTTTTGAATGATCAGATTTCTCATTATGAACCGCAACCTTGTTTTCTATTTCATCTTTAGTTAAACAGCTTTTTATTTCGCCCTTCAGCGGTGGATTGCCCTTCACAATGCAGGTATAATACTTTTTTAATTTTCTTTCTCTAATCAACTTATTTATAGTTTTTAAAGTAGAATAGTTTTTCGCTACTATTACGATTCCTCCTGTATTCATATCTAATCTATTGCATACTGCAGGAGAAAAGGTAATTGAGCTAGTCAGTCCACCTTTCATAAGATAGCCTATTGCTCTTTGTATCAGCGTATCTTCATCATCTTTTTTCTCTGGATGAGTAAGCAAACCAATTGGTTTATTTACTATAAGAATATTATCATCTTCATATATTACGTCAATTGGCTTTGATGTGTTTTTTTTGCCTTCAAACTCAACACTTTTACTTGTATCAATCATGTCTGAATGAATATATAATTGAATCACATCATCTAATGCCAACATGTAGCTTTCTTTTACTTTTTTATTATTTATCTTTACTCCATTCTTTCTGAAAAGCTTATAAATATCTCCAAGCGAAAAGTCCTTCAGATACTTTCTTAAAAACCTATCGATTCGCTGTCCTTCCTCATTTTCTGTCACTTTTATCTCTTTCAATCTATGCACCTACCACCTTATAAAATTAAAATCAAAATGATTATACCATATTTTCCTTATACATAAAAAACAGAGTAATACAATTTTAGTATTACTCTGTTTTTCACTCCTGATACTACTGCTTTCCAAAATACAATTTAGAACCGTCACTCACAACTTTAACCGATTCATTATCGTTAATTTCTCCCGCTATGAGTGCCCTTCCTATAATCGTCTCTACATTTTTTTGCAGAAATCTCTTTATCGGTCTTGCACCATAAACAGGATCATATGAATTATTTATTATATAGTCTCTGGCAGTATCATCAAGTTTAATAACTATTTGCCTATCTTTCATTCTTTGAGCAATATGGTCAAATTGAATATCAATTATTTTAATAATTTGTTCTCGATTAAGAGGCTTAAAGAATACTATATCATCTATTCTATTTAAGAATTCTGGTCTAAAGTGATGCTTTAACTCTTCATTGACTAAGTCCTCTGTTCCAGACTTTAATTTACCTTTACTATCAATACCTTCTAGCAAAAACATACTTCCTATATTTGAAGTCATAATGATTACTGTGTTTTTAAAATCTACTGTATGACCTTGGCTATCTGTTAGTCTGCCCTCATCTAGTATCTGAAGAAATATACTAAAAACATCATGATGTGCTTTTTCTATCTCATCAAATAGAAGAATCGAGTATGGTTTTCTTCTGACTGCCTCAGTTAATTGGCCTCCTTCCTCATATCCAACATATCCAGGAGGTGCTCCAATAAGTCTTGCCACTGTATGTTTTTCCATATATTCAGACATATCAATTCTTATTATACTATCTTCGCTATCAAATAAGGATTCTGCCAATGCCTTTGCTAGTTCTGTTTTGCCTACACCAGTAGGGCCGAGAAAAATAAATGAACCTATTGGTTTCTTAGGGTCTTTTAATCCACTTCTCGCTCGCAAAACTGCATCTACTACTGCGGAAACCGCTTCTTCTTGACCTACTACCCTCTTATGAAGAATATCATCTAATTTTAGCAACTTTTCCTTTTCATTTTCCATAAGCTTTTTTATAGGTATCCCAGTCCATTTTGAAATAATTTCAGAAATCTCTTCTTCCGTTACTTCTTCTTTTAAAAGCTGTCCTTCAATCTGGGCTTTACTTAAGCGATCTTTTTCATTATTTAATTGGTTTTCTAATGTGATTAATTTTCCATATTTTAATTCTGCTACCCTATTTAAATCATAGTCCAACTCTGCTTTCTCAATTTCAATCTTTATGTCCTCTATTTGCTTTTTTATATCCCTAATACCCTTAATGCTAGCTTTCTCCAATTCCCATTGTGCTTTCATAACATCGCCTTTTGATTTTAAATCAGACAGTTCTTCCTTTATATTCTTAAGCCTTTCAATAGAATGTTTATCTGTCTCCTTTTTCAGAACTTCTCTCTCTATTTCTAATTGCATAGTCCTTCTCATTATTTCATCTAACTCTGTTGGCATACTGTCAATCTCTGTTCTAAGCATTGCTGCCGCTTCATCAATTAAATCTATGGCTTTATCCGGTAAAAATCTGTCGCTTATATATCTGTTAGATAATACAGCAGCCGAAATCAATGCATTATCTTTTATTCTTACACCATGATGGATCTCAAACTTCTCTTTCAATCCCCTAAGTATTGATA
>JAUQXG010000072.1 GCA_030834765.1 Lutispora sp. | reverse complement strand
AAATTGTTTTTGGGTTCTGGGCATCTATACTACCTCATTTCTTATATTCTCGTATATTTATCAAATAAGTCAGATGAAAGTATACTGTTTTTATTAATGAGTGAATATATTTTCATTATAAAATCAGAGACTTTATTTTGTCAAGAATTATTTTACTACTCGTTATAAAGCAGCAAAAGGAGGAAAAGATTAAACTGGGTTTCTATCCTGTAGATAATTCAGCATTTCTGTTTCTAACTTCTTGACATCAATACTACTGTCTCAACATGCCTTGAGGATACAAAAAAGATGCCGCTAGGGCCTGGTAGGGCGTTAGCGGCAGAGTGTATTCCGAAAAACCTCTTTGAGGTCAATTTTCATGTTATTTGCAGCAAAAATTTTCGCTGTAGATAGTTGTTTTATTCATAGTTTTTTCCTCAATCAAGTAGGAATGTAAAACGATTACTTCATGTTGAAGGAGATGTCCGATGCGAGTTCTCACTGATATTCTGTACTTGAATTACTTCCCTTACGAACTGTAGTGCGAAGCGGCAGCTCCTTAAGTAAGAATGTAAGTACAAGTGCCACCGCAAGAATAATCGTTCCCGCCAGAAATACATTGGATAAGGAAGCAGCCAAGGCTTGCCTTAATGCTTCCAAGAGCTGAGTAAAGACCGGTTGAGCCGTCTCAGGGAGACCATTTTGGATTAGATTAAGTTTGGATTGATCAAGAAGCAGTTGAGGATCCATTAACTGGATCAACTTTTCAGACATCTCCGGCTCCAATCCTGAAGCGCTAAATCTACTTCCGCTGGAAACAAGAACATTCATTTTATTAGCTATGCTTGTAGAGAGAACCGTACCCATAACTGCGATGCCGATGGTTCCGCCAAGATTTCGGAATAATTGAACCGAGGCTGTAGCAACGCCTAGATCTTTTGAGTCAACCACATTTTGCACAGCCAGCATAAACACAGGCATACCCAGTCCAAGACCGAAGCCGAAAATAATCATACTGAGCACTGCAACAGGGATGCTCTTCATTATGATCATCAGTAACATACCAAATACCATGATAGCCATTCCCGTAAGGGCCATATTTTTGTATTTCCCTGTCTTCGTCATACGCCGCCCGGCATAAGCACTCATGATAAGCATGCTGATAGACATAGGCATCGTAACATAACCGGCATAGGTCGGAGAAATCCCCATCACGCCCTGCACATAAAACGGCATATACATGAGAGCCCCCATCATACCTGCATTCATAATGAAGCCGATGATATTAGAAATCGTTACCACACTGTTTTTAAATAAATCTAAAGGAAGAACGGGAGTTTTTACCTTTGTCTCAGTAAAGAGAAAGAGCGCCAACGCTGCAACGGTAATCCCGAAGAGTCCAATGATCATAGAGGAACTCCATGAATATTTTGTACCTGCCCATGAGAATGCAAGAAGCATCGGGACAATGGTTAAGGTCAGTAATAAAGAACCCGCATAATCAATGGACTGAGATTTTTGCATCTCCACTTTGGGAAAGAGAAATAGAATCATAAAAAATGCAAGAAATCCAAGTGGAAGAAAAAGCCAGAATACCCAATGCCATTCAAGGTGATCTACAATATATCCCCCAAGACCCGGTCCAAGAATACTTGACATCCCAAAGACAGCGCTCATAATTCCCGACCACCGACCTCTTTCACGAGGTGAAAACAAGTCGCCAATTGCTGTAAAGGCTGTTGCCATGATGATCCCAGCACCGGTTCCCTGAATACCTCTGTAAATGATTAACTGAATGACATCCTGTGAGGTGCCGGCAAGAAACGCCCCGATCATAAAGATCACAATTCCTGATAAAATGAAGGACTTTCGCCCATAAATATCAGAAAGTTTACCTACTAAAATAGTAGAGATTGTTGAAGTTAAAAGATAGATTGTTATGATCCAGGTATAATATTCCATCCCGCCCAACTTGGCAATAATGCGCGGTAATGCCACGCCGACGATGGTTTGATTAATCGAAGAAAAGAACATGGATGCGATAATTGCAGCCATGATTGTGGCTTTACGCTGATGTGATAAATGCTCCATTTAAATAGTCTCCTCTAAATTGTTTTATGCATGTGTTACATGATATTAGTAAGTTTATTGCTCTAAGTTATTCGATATTTTATTGTAAATTCGAATGAGGTGCTGAATATCTTCCTCTGGTAACCCCTGAAAAAATCTTATCGTAACATTATTTTGCTCCTGGGCCAGGGATTCTACGAGTTCTTTCCCTTTCTCTGTAATTTCCAGGTAAACGACCCGACGGTCTTCTTTGTCCCCCTTACGTTCCGTATAACCCTCCGCCACCAGTTTATCTGTGGCACTGGTAATGGCACCAGGGGTTAGCTGAGTCACTTCAGTAAGATGGGCTGCTTTTTGAGGACCCGAGTGAACCAGGCTTTTTAAAATAAGATATTGAGAATAATTGATTCCTTGAAGCTGATTGTTCCACTCTTTTTTCATTCTTTTTAAGATATAGTAAAATAATTTTATTAACTTTTCATAATCCGTCATATCCTACTCCTTTAACCTCAAATATTTTATAATTAAATAGTTCTGTATTAAAATATTTATCACCAAACATTTTATATTTTAACCTTCTCCACTTTGTATGTCAATAGCGAGTAATAAAACACATCACAGAGCAATAACTAGCTTGAATTTCATTTTACTAAAATAATTAAAAATCCTATTGCAACTGACGTAACGTCAAGTTGTATAATTTACTTGTCGACAAACAATTCATACGAAACGAGGTGAAAGAATGCCAAAAACTACTTGGAAAATTGGTGAGCTTGCAAGCCAGTGCGGAATTACAGTAAGAACACTGCACCATTACCACCAAATAGGTCTATTATTGCCCTCTGAATTTACTGAAGCTAGTCATAGGCTTTACACAAAGTCTGATGTATCAAAACTTCACCAGATATTGTCGCTAAAACAACTGGGACTTTCCTTAGATGAAATCTATAAGTTTATTGGAAATCCCGACTATAGTCCGATGCTCGTCGTTCAAACTCAGTTAGAAATCATAAATGAGCAGATAAAGTTAAAGGAAAAACTGCGCTGTGAACTTGAGCAGCTTCAAACACTGCTGTCATTTAACCAAAATATAAATGCAGATCAATCATTAAAAATAATGGAGTTGATTCAAATGAATGAAAGTAATTATTTAACACCAGCGCTAGTCGAAAAGTTGAAAGCTTTCCACAATAGCCTTAGAGAAGAAAAGAAGTCAAAGCTGCAAAAGCAACTACCGCTTGTTGATGAGACACAACGACAAGCTTTACAGAAAATCATCTTAAAATAGAATGATATCAACCAATATCTTTCTATTGACCCAGTCAAGACTGCTTTATAAAGTATTTAAAACCCGAGAAGAATTGCGAGGTGTTTTCGAAGCTGTAGCAGTACGTACTAACAACGGATGGCCGAAGTCGCGCATTACGTGGCAGAACAGGCGCCAGTCTGCCCGCAGTGGACAGAATTGGGAATCCAAGCGACTAATTGGAGTGCATATCTTGCAGTTCTGAGGATTTCATTTTTCCACCTGTCATCCGCAAAATCTCTATGTCATCTATAAAACGCCTCAAAAAAATCGGGCCAAAAATGCACTTTTTTTGACCCGATTTTTATTTATTTTTTGCTTCAAAACCACTATATACAGTGGCCGACCCGTTTCATTTTTCCTTTAAACCACAATTCGTCATCAGAACTATACTCTCAACGGTACTACTATTTCAAAACATATCCCCACAAACTATCATCATGAAATCTTATTCAAAGCCCGATAGGTTAATAGAAGAATTAAAAAGTTTTCTATTAATAAATATAATGGGATATTGGCTGTTTTGTACGATTATGGAACAATTTTTGTAAAAATTGTGTTCTTCAACTCATGACCAAGTCTCTATTACTTATGATGCAGTTCACTGTGCTTTATTTTGAATTTCTTTAGAAAGAAAGGAATCTTTGATAGACTACCCCTAGCACTTGATCACCACACTATACAAAATACTCATTCAACTTCGGATATTTGTTTTTATTGGCTTTAATTCTCTCAATAACAAATGCCCTAAACTCTGTGGCATCAAATATAGCTTCATCAGCTTCTTGAAAAGTTGGTATTCTCCCCCTATGAGTTGCCTTGTTTCTAAGTTGATAGGTATTCTTATACCACTTACCAACTACTGTTGTATCTTTTGTCACATCCCAACTACCGCCCAAATAACTAGACAGCTCTTTTTTGATTATTGCCATAAATGCAGTATCCTCTAATTTTTCTTCTATTTCTTTATCTGACTTACCTTCGCCCCTCAACAATTCTTCAAATAAAGTTCTTATCAAAACCTCAACACTTGTCTGAACATAGTTTACCGCTTCTAGATAGAATCCTTGTTTGAAATATCTTCTTGCCATATATGCAAATTGTTCACCACTTACAAAAGGATTCAAATCCCATAAAACCATCGACTGCATCCTCATCACTTCTTGTATTTCTTCTTCTGATAATGACTCCTTTTCTATAGGTACATGATATGTAGCATGAATAAACCCATATTGTTTTCCCATGTTTCTATATTTGTTGACCTTACTAGTATTGATGCAGGTAACATTTCTTTAGTTACGTAATGGCAATCATCATCTTTCTTCGCTATCATATAGCTCAACACTATCTTATTTAATTCTTCAAGTAGCATGTCAAAATAGTCATTATAATACCATTCTGTATCCTCAAGGAATGTCCCATATTCTAAATCAACTGCTACCATCATGTGCATTTTAGTTTTATGAATCTTTAATATTGGTAGTTCCTCACCTAACGGATATCTATAAGATTCATTTGTTGTTACCATATCAAATCTAAAACTGAAATACCCTTGTTCAGATCCTAATATAACTGTCTTACTTATATACATAGGTATATGGAACGGTAAGACAACCTCGAACTCAAGGAAAGTTTTTGGCCTACACTTTTCTAAATTATATACAGGTAAGAAATCCCTTTCATAGACCTCTTTAGTTAGTATGAAATACGGCTTCTGCTCTTTATTCATACAGCAATTCTTATATTTATTTCCACTACCACATGGACATTTATTATTCCTTCCTACTTTCACTATTCCCCCTCCTAATTTACTCAAATTACTCATCTTATTTATCTGAAGAATATGATAAATCTATACATGTCTTTTGGTGTAGTAATATAATATTTATATGCTCCACTAGTCAAGGGCATCCTTGTATCTTCGACTCCATCTACTACAAATTCACGTACTTCCAATTGTGTAGTTTTTAAGTTCTTGAAGTTAAATTTAATACAATTTGTCTTATTATCATTTATTTCAATGGAATAGTCATTATCAACAACTTCTAATAATGAATTAAGAAACCAAAAATAATCCATAATATCAAAATTCGGATTATCATATATTACTTTTCTTCCTTGAAAATTGCTTCTAAATATCGTGTGTAAATTTTGCGAATGTTTTATCGTTTTTAATAAACATTTATATTTCCTTTTTTCACTTTTTATTTAAAAAATTTTATTTATATCATCATATTGTTTCTTATATATAGAATCAATATATGTTCCCTTTTTATCATTATCTAAAACAATAATTAAATCCACATATTTAAGAGTAGGAATTAAAAATTTCGTAACTTCATCATCAATATTTCTTAATGATGATTTAATAATATCTTTTCTTAAATCTTGTATCACAATAAGTTGTAGTATACTAACTTCCATAAGGTCTGTTAGTTTTTCAGAAGAAATTTTACAATAACTTTTATAAGGTAAAATCATTCTATCTATGGTGTTTTCTTTAAGTTTTAATAAATATTGTTGCATATCAGCATCTGAGTATTCAACTATTTCTCTTAAAGTAATACTTTCTTTTTTAACTATTCCCCTTCTACATTCGATAATAGTATCACTATCAAATTTAAGTATTTTTTCGCTCTCCCTAAATTTTTCTGAAATACTAGTTATAAATTCTTCTTTAATTGTAAGAGCTGAGCCAATTGTTAAAATATTATCTTTGTTTTTCAAAGCCACATTAAGATTTTCTTCTATCTCTTTTATTTTTTCTATATCTCTTATATAATTTTTCATTTTATTAAATGTAGTTTTGATTCCTATTTGAAAATATTTATCTTTGCAAATCTCAGGAGAAGGCATTAATATAGTTTTGTTTTTATAACTAAATTCTAAAGTCAAATTATTGCTTGACGTTTTTTTGTAATTATTTAAGAATGCTAAGATATCATCAAAATTATATAAATTATCATTGGTAAAATAATGGTTTTTGCCTGTTTTATCTTCAATAAAGATCCGATCTTCATATACATCTACTAGTTGAATATCATTTTCTTCTAATAAAATATAAATAAACCCACATTTCTCTTCAAATGATATAATAACTTTATCAATAAATGAATCAATTATTTTTGGGGGTAAATAAATCATACCTTCTATACTTTCTTCTAATTGCGCCCTTATTTTTTCTCTATCTTGATTATCTTCGACCTGATTAATCTCATTAACTAAAAAAGTAAATAGTTCAATTGTAGCTTTTATATTAAATAACTCCACTTGAGAATTTAATATAGTATCATCTACTAATGTATAAGACTTTGTTAAAGAATTGGATACCCATGGTATCTGATTCTTGCAATTATATGACATTTCATTTACAACACAATTAAATATTTCTTCAAGCGTAATATCTTTTATAGGAATATAGTTCAGCAATGCTTTAACATACTGACTATTCTTTTCATTTAAGTTTTCATATGCAAATTCTCCTACTGCAGTTGCATATGAAATAAAGAAATTCTTTTTTGCTTTTTGATATTCTAAAAAGCCTGAATATGATTTTCTCTTTAAAATTTCATTTTCAAACTTTTCCTTTTTTAATATCTCCCTACATGCATCTAATAGCAACATATTAACTCCATCTTGATTATGTTCTAATGCACTTATGATCTTACTAATTGGTACTACTTTTGCAGCTTCATTATAACCATTCTTCATTACATCTGCATATATAACCTTCTCAAATGATAAAGAGTCTTTACATGTAATGTAATTATTTTGTTCAAAAGAAAATCCGTGCCCCGTGAAGAAAACTAAGATTTCATCTCCATTCCTCACCCATTTATTTAATCCTATAATTACATTCTTCATATCCTCATAATATAAGTTAGTATACTTTTTCACTTCAAAGCCAATATCAATAAAAATCTTTTCTAAATCATTAACATCATTAGAACATAAGTTTAATGATTCTAAATACTTGTAATCCTCATTACCTATTAATAACGCTTTTTTCATTACATCCTCCTTTGTATACCCCGTTGCTTTATTTTCATGCCCTAGTTACTCATAAGTATATCCGTTTAGTCTACACCGCATATAACTAAACATTATCTGTGGTATGCGTAATACCTAGAATACTCCACTTATTATTGATACTAGTATTCTTAGTGCTTAAATAAATTCTCCTTATGCCAGCTTTTTTCCTTCCACCTAATTAAGTAATGCCCTACTGTCTGAACTTAACTCTGAAGAAATAAACAAGTTGCCATCTTCATCAAATATAATATACCCTTTATCAAATACCCATCATGATGTGGGCATAGTAACAACACATTTTCTATATCTAATCGTTCATACGCATCCGATTGCCTCCACTGCTTAATATATGTTACTATTAAAAATCACTCATCTAAAAAACTACAAACCTTACACCCTCACTCCCTCTGTGGAAGTTTTTTCTTTAGTGCTCCATGCCCTACTCTGCTATCATTAAGTGTGTCCCCTTGCATATCATCTGCTGAAGCTTGTTTAAAATATCTTCCTACGAAATCTTTAAGTGGTTGAATTGTATTGGTATCTCTTTGCACTTTTAATATTTGTTCTATTAAGTATCTGCTTAATTCCTTATTGGAATTTATTTAAATGGTCATATTAATTCAGCTTTCCTAGCTATCTTATCCACTGGAATTTTTCCATCACCCTCACCAAACTCAATGTTTATGTGGATATGACTATCTGCATTTTTGTGGGAGAGCGATACAACCGTCTCAACGGTATTATGATTTTAAAACATATCCCCACAAACTATCATCATAAAATCTTATTAAAGTAAAAAGATAGTTTTATGGAAAAATTAAAAGCCTTTCACTAATAAACATAATAGGAAGTTCACTCCATCATAAAGCTTAATGAACAGCTTTGCATTAAAATCTTTGCTTTGATTTCTGATGTCTTATTATTAATTTGCGTTTTGGTTTTTTTTATTTTGCTTTTGCCAAAGTTTTTGTACTCAAAACCCACTCAGCGTTAAGTGCATGTAAATATAATTATTTATCCCCATGTGATCCAAGTTCCATCTGTACCTCATTGACAACTTTGCGCACTACATAGTTTGTGTCTACAGTTGCTTTTTGAATAATATATTTGAATGTTTCAAAATCAATATCTTTTAATAGGTGGATATTTCTAAGTATTTTATTTTTAATATGAACACTATCTGTATCCATTAGCTTGATTAATTGATTGCATACAACATTTTTATTGTTTAGGTTTCGTAATAATAAGAACAGTATTTGAACCGCATTCCACCTAATATCTAAATCCGAATCCACGCTCCACTCTATTGCCTGTTGTAATATTATATGTTCTAACTGAATGTCAGACACAGTAGAGTTGCTAGCTTCTAGATAATTTAAAAATGCTGCACTAGCTTTTCTATTTGATAAAGTATCATCACGAATATAAGCTAATGTTTCAAGCAAACCTACTGTTATATCTTCATCTAAGCAATTATATAAAAGAAGCGTAGAAAACCGTAGATTTGTTTCGCTAAGGTTCGTCATAATCGAATTGGCGGTTTCTAGTTTAGGTTTATTTAATAATAATTCCCTTATCTTATCTTTGTTGCGATCCTGTATCTTTGATTGAGATTTAAGTAAATACACTAGCAATTCGATAGCATCCATTTTTGCTTCAATAGTCTGATTTTCCTTTAGCAATGTATCACAAGATGCTTTGAATGCAGAATCAATTAAGTCATTAGAAAACTGTGCTGTACTGTCCTGTACGATATTTTTTATAGTAATATGCAGCTGATTTCCTCGACCAAAAAATATCCCATTTTTCCCTTGTTCTTCATTGTCAATCTGCACTTGAGTTATGTATGATTTCAAAAAAATCGGCATTTCCGCGTTCTCTTCCACAGTTGTTTCTAAACGGTAAGTACTGTTATAAAAATCAGGCATTTCATCAGCAATTACTCTATCAAGTTCTTCTGTTAACTCCCTATATTTTTTTCTGATTGTAAACAGTGCGGATTTCAGACTATTAATGTGAGTTCTTTCATCTGGATTTCGCACGATATTTATAATGACTTCCAATAGTTTAGTTGTATTTTCTGGTAGTGCTTGGTCAAGATTTACACATTTACGAATTAGGTTTAATATTTCGTCGTAAAATCGACGTTTATTATTATGAATACAGTTACATATAATTTTAATAAGTTGATCTTGTGAAATACGTAAATAGCTTCCTTCAAGGGCAGAAAATATGTGACCCCCTATAACGACTATCGAATTTTCATCTTCAACCCATTGGCAAATAAGCTCATATAATTCTACCCACGTAAGATTGAATTCTTCATCCTCCATATAATAGTTGATAATTCTGAATGCTTCTAGCTTGGTAATAAACCGTTGATGAGCAATTGGTTTGTTGTTAGTGAAAGAATAAATCTCATATGCATCGTCTCCATTCATTTTACTGAGCAAATCACCACAGCATCGGATCATTCCGTCAATTTCTTTTTGTTTTCCATCTATAATTGTAATTTTCAAAAGCAGCTTTTTTATGCTCCAATTTGAATACTTCGTTGCGCAATAAAAAGTAATGTATTTAATTCGCTCGTATAATACTTGTATATGAGTGAGGGAACCATTGTACATTGCTAATACATAGATTCCTGCAAGTAACTTAATATGCTTACCTAGACTGTGACCAAAAGTAATCGTACTAGGGGTCTGCGTTTTATATTTAATTGCTTCTTCAATAATTCCCTCATAGTAGTTACTGTCAAACCTGTCCATTAATGGGTAATAAATTAAGGATTGACTATTATCCAGTTCGTTTTGATATTTTTGCCTCAGCGAATAAGTATTTTGGCTTTCCCCTAAGAACGCATCTTGGTTTCGTAAATCAATAAGAATATCTTTTATGATCCATTCAGCTAGGTCGCTTTGTTTTGCTATTTCCAAGGCTTCATCTAGTTTATTTATACAAGCTTCTTGATTTCCAGAATAATATTCCCTGATAGCCTCATACCGCTTTTTTGTTACAGCAAAATGCTGGGAGGTTTGATGTTTTTTAATTTCTAATAATAATGAATCCAAGCTCTCTTCATTGATGGTATGCCCTTCAAATAGTACAGGGAGAAAAGCGGCACATAATTGGTCTATGTTTCCTGTTTTTTTCACTTCGTCATATGAAAGCTCAAGAATCAGCTTTGTAAAATATTCAATACAAGCGTCAATATTGGTAAGTACATCTTTTTGTGCAACACTGTCTGAATAAATAGATAATTCAACATTTGAAATGTCAACGGATTGCTCTGTCGATGACTCTTCATGCCATGTTAAGCGCCCTTTGCAGTAGTGCTTATATATCATTACTAAATCGTTAATTAAATCAATTGCGCCGCTTTTAATAAGGTCTTTAAAGTCATGTATAGTTTCACTTTTTGCGTATTTTGCACCCTTCAAGCTTTTTTGCAATGGCGTTTCTGCTTTAGAGGATTGGTCGCAAAAATAGAAAAGTGATTTGATGCCATGCTTTTTAGCTGTATCAATTTCCTTTTGAACCCCCGGTGGAACACCATCGCTATTATCAATCAGAAATATACATACATCGCAATCTTCCAATGCAAATGTATAGTGCTTTCCCGCCGAAGTGGTAGAAGCCCCTTCAGATTCAAAGACATAAGCTTTTGCAAAACCCGTTGATTCAATTAATGCTTTAAGTGCTTCACGCACGAAATTATATTTTTGTTTTTCAGGCTCATCGCCACATGCAGAGCTTATAAATATTTGTATTTTTTGCTCTGGTATAATCATAGCGCACTCCTCATAAAATTCATTTTAACAAATTTTAGAATTTAACATCTCTACCGCCAACGTGGCAAATTCAGTAGCCAACAAAAGCATGTATAGTGTTATTAATACACTTCTTTTATTTGAGTTCTATCTTCGCAGGGGTCTTGCTCTTTATCAAAGTCAAGGAACCTTTTTAATCATATTCAAACCAATATAGGGCGGCAATTCCCGGATCAGTATTATCACTACTTCTTCGTTCTACGACCCTCCCCATTATTGCTATAATGCACACTTATTTTTTGTTTTCTTTATCTAGTAACTTTATTTCCATATCTTCTAATGCTGTAATATAATCTTTCTCCGCTTTAGAAATATCTTCTAAATGCAAATTTTTATATTTTTTATATTCTTGCTTTGCCTTAAGTTCAGCTGTCTTAGCACTAATCTTTCCGGCATGGATAAGAATCTCATGCTTAGACAATTTCAAAAACCCATCTAATGTTTCAATCCAATCTGACATATACATTGGTATTCTCCTACGAGCTTGCATTTCAGCGAATTCAAGATAAGCAGAAACTATACTGTTTAATGCAGATAACTCCTCTTCTGTACAATAGTTTTTTGCCACTAATGTATCAGCTTGTTTAGGCTGTTCTCCTTTAAAACTAAGCATTCCCATATTAGGCTTGTCTGCATCTGCCGAGTAATAAATCTTTTCTGCTGCAGTTTGCCCATGAGCTGCCCAATGCATTTTATTCTGTACTGTTTTAAAAAACAAAGTAGATACTTCTGTTCTTGGATCATAGTCAACACTTGTTGCGTAGATATCCAGGACTTTCCTCCAAAATACTTTTTCGGATGAACGAATATCACGAATACGCTCCAACAGTTCATCAAAATAAATCCCACTGCCATTATTTTTTAGAAGATCATCATTCATGGCGAATCCTTTTTTCATATATTCTTTTAATATACTACTTGCCCAAATTCTAAACTGTGTGCCTCGCAAGGATTTTACACGATACCCCACAGAAATAATAACATCTAAATTATAATAATCAACTTGATACGTTTTACCGTCAGCTGCAGTTGTTGCAAAATTTGCAACAACTGCATTTCGTGTCAGTTCACTTTCATTAAATATATTTTTTATGTGCCGAGAGATGGTAGACTTATCCCTCTGAAATAATTCTGCTATTTGATCAATGGAGAGCCAAACAGTGTCATTGTCAAAAGTAGTTTCTATTTTTGTTAAACCATCTTCGGTCTGGTACATAATAATTTCAGAGTTCATATCCACACTCCTTACACGTTTTTCTTTTATTATACATGTTTCATCAAAACATTTCCATTATATTAATTTTTTGTTAGCTCTACTTTCTTCAGCTTTTCTCGCTATCCTATCAATAGGAATTTGCCCTTCCTCATCACCAAACTCCATATTTACTTTGATATGTGTGCCTGCTTTTTGGTGAGAAAGAAGTACAACCGTCTCCACATGCCTTGAGTATACAAAAAAAATATTGTATCCCGCTGGTATCCCCTTGGCGGAAGCCTATATTTCATATTGCCATAAGTGCTAGACACCGAACAAAAGAACTTAACTCTTTTTAAGTAAATTTCTTATTCCAGTGTCTCTTATCGATGCTTTCCTTAAATACACTCTTCTCTTCATAGTCTATCCATAAAAAAACACCCCTGTCATCACGCTACTAACAGAAGGCGTTTTAATTGTAAATATTTCCTTAATTTTGTTCTTTTATTCCGTGCCAGGGAAACCGCTGAAAAAAGCAGTCACAGGAATAACTGTACAAAGCATCTTCTAATTATGTTATGCAATCAGCTAGGATATTAAAGATACATAATGCTCTAAAATGCTTTTAAGTTCCCACTAAACGCTTCGATTCCAACATACAATATGGTATAATAAAAGCATTTAAAGTGTTGGAAATACGGAGGTTGAACGTTATGT
>JAUQXG010000071.1 GCA_030834765.1 Lutispora sp. | reverse complement strand
TTTCAGTAGATAAAGTAACTGGAAGTGCTTTGCTAGAGACACATTTTGGAGGAATAAAAGCAAAAAATATAGGTAAAGATCTAACTATAGAAAACAACAATGGAGCCATAGAAGTGGACCAAGTAGATGGAAATGCTGAGGTGAAAGGGTCCTTTGGCAGTATTGATATAAAAGATATAGGCGGGAATTTAAATGTAGGGAATAATAATGGTAGAATAGGCGTAAAAGATGCAAATAAAGATGTAAGAATAAAAAACTCTTTTGGGAGTATAGAGTATACATCTAATAATATAAAAGATGCGGATATATTAGCGAAAACCGAATTTGGGAGTGTAAGGTGTGACGAAAGCATAAGCATCACCAAATATGGGCAACAAAGCAAAGCGGAGGGGAAGACTGGCAGCGGCAAAAATAAAATCGAGATCACCAATACAAATGGTGATATTAACATAAATTAAATTTTAAGGAGTACGCATGCGTACTCCTTAAAATTTAATTTGAAATATTTGAAGAAAATAAGAAAGACAATTCGTATATACAGATGACGTGGAAAGGTGGTGGAAAAACTGAAGGATGAAGAAATTATAGCCCTGATACTAAAGGGAAAGACACAATTATATGCTGAACTTGTTTTGCGGTATCAGAACAAACTATTTTCCACTATCTATAATTACACTCATGATTTTGAAGAGACAAGAGATCTGGGACAGGAGATATTCATAAAGGTTTATAATAATCTTCACAAATATAATAATAAAGCCAGCTTTTCCACCTGGCTTTACAGAATAGCAGTAAACAGCTGTATAGACTGGACAAGAAAAAAACGTTTGACCACAGTTTCTACATTTGAAACAGATGAGAATGAGGAGATTGCTATTTTGGAGCATATATCAGACAGCACATTTTCTCCTGAGGATATACTGCTTAAAGAGGAGCATAAAACAGTTTTAAAAGAAATGATAATGGATTTACCAGAAATATATAAAACAGCTGTTATATTATATTACTATGAGGATTTTAGTCCTAGAGAAATATCAGATATTTTAAATATACCCAAGAAAACCATAGATTCAAGGCTCTATAGAGCAAAAGATATACTAAAATCAAAAATAATCAATATGGAATACGGAGGTGGAGCATTTGAACTGTAATAGAGTAAAAGATAGTTTGCATAGCTACCTAGCAGGAGAAATAGAAGGTCTTGAAAAACTTCTTATAGAAGAGCATTTAAAGAAGTGTAACGTTTGCAAGGAAGAATTAGACCAAATCAAAACCATGAAAATACTTTTAAAAGGTTGCAGGGAGAATGTTTTAGCATCTCAAAGCTTTGCAATTAAAATTATGGCCAATATTGATCTCGAAAGATATCATATTTCACAAAAGAAAGCAGTTTATAATTTAAAGAACATAGGTGTGAGCTTGGTATGTGCTGGAATAATGTTATTTATGCTAAGCAGCAACTTGCAAGTTTTTATGGATTCGCCTAAAGCAATGAGCTTTATTGATAAAAGTGTAATTCAGATTAGCGGGAGAATCATGGAGCTAGATGGCATAACTGGGAGAATAGAAAATAAATTATATGGAGGTCTGAAAGATGAATTGTAAATACCATGGAAATAAGGCGGCAAAAAATATATGTGCAAAATGCAGTGAGGCGATTTGCGAAGATTGTACAGTAGAATTTGGAGACAAAAAAGTTTGTAATGTTTGCGCAAATAAAGCTTTATTTGGAGATGTAAAGATGCAGGAAAAAAGGGGCTTTATAAAAGAGTTTGTGTTTTTCTGTTTAGCCTGCATTCCAGGAGCAGCACATTTGCTAATGGGACTTTTTTCAAGAGGAATGCAGCTCCTCATCACTTTCATAGGCGCATTTGTATTTTTTAGTTATTTGAATACTGAATCCTTCATACCTTTAGTTGTGATACCCTTATGGTTTTTTAGCTTCTTTGACAGCTACTATTTAAGAAAAAAAATGGATAATGGTGAAGAAGTGGCAGATGCTACAGCTTATGATTATGGTTTTATTATGAAGAATAAAAATTATCTTGGAATTGGGATGATTGCTCTAGGATTTGTTGGATTTTTAAATAGCATCAACTCTTTTGGAAATTATCAAATAATAGGGATACATGTGAGCACAATCATTTGGGCAATAAGAAGGGGCGTATTTCCTGTAGCATTAATTATTATCGGTTTCTATTTAATTTCAAAGAATAAAAAGTCAGCATCAGATCATACAGATATAGAGGATGAAGAAGAAATCATTTGCTCAAAATAATCATATGACAGGCATCTTCAAAAAGATAACAAGTCAAAGGTTCTGGAGATATTTTGTGCTAGGAGAAGAAACACTACCCTTCTATAGCAGCTATAGAAGGGTTATGATGATAAAGTATAGTGCGAAGTACCAGAATCTAACTAGTTATTTTTTTTGAAGATGCCTCAATATTTAGAAAAACAGATATAATATAATTAGGGGGTGAAAGCTTGAACATAAAGATTGAAGGAGATGCGCTAGATTATATAAATGAAAATACCAATGAAAAAGCAATAACACTTTTTATAAAGACTGTACGGGGAGGCTGATGTTCTACAAGAACGCCGGCGGTTTCGCTAGGTAAGCCCCATCGACCGGAAGCTTTTGATGTATATGATATCAGTGGACTAGATGTTTATGTAGCCAAAGATGTTGAACCGCATAGAAGTGGCATAAGAGTATTTTATAAGCACTATGCTTGGGTGAAATCATTAGATGTAGAGGGGATTTATTTAACCTATTAAAAATTCCATTTAAGATAAAGTGAAGTAAGTGGGGTTTAAATTCCATTGACAGTGGATGCCTCATGTAATATAATCTATATGTTAATGAGATAGAATTTATCTCAAGCAATAACCAAATAAGTATGCGCCCGTAGCTCAGTTGGATAGAGTACTTGACTACGAATCAAGGAGTCGCATGTTCGAATCATGTCGGGCGCACCACAAATAGCATCATTTATGATGTTTTTTTATTTTTTGAATAAATGTGGTTTATTTATAATATATTAGCAAATAATAAAAATATAGATGATATATATGTAGAGGAGGATTCGTTTGATAGAAGCGGAAAAGGAAATAAAAGAGCTTATGAAAGATATCACGGAACTACGAGGAAAACTTAATGAACTTATTGAACAAAAGGAATGGAATCTATTAGACACAGATGTAATTTCTTTTAGCCAGAAACTTAATCTATTAATCGTCCAATATAAAAAAATGTTGGAAGATAAAATGAATACAAAATAGTAAGAGAAAATATTATATATGAACAAATGGTTGAATTTCAAATTAGCAGATAAATTTGATACTATAAAAGTGTAAGTACAATACTCAAAAATGAGTGAGATATTTACACTTATTTTATTTGAGGAAAAGGGAGTAGTTGGTCTGAAATGGCTTATTTTCTATGTAAAAACTAACTAAATAAGAGCTTTGAAAGTCTGCTGAAAAATGCTTGATTTTTATGAGCAGATTTTCTGTAAAAATAGTCGAAAGAAGTCAGAAAATATATTCAATTCAATTTAAGTGTGATAAGATGTAATTAAATTTTGTAGATTGAGACGATCATTAAGAATATGTTTTATAGATGCGGTCTGTTATGTAATGACCAAATGACATATAGTAAGGAGCTGAACACGATGCGCATAGAACTACAGGTAGCACCTAAAATTGAAGTTGTACCTTTTGCTATGGTGGTTCAATCCGTAAATATTCTTGCGCAAAATGCAGAAGCATTGCAAGAAACGGTTGATGCTTTTATCGTTTCTAATCCGCTGGTTGATTTTGTCCCATATTCCTCACGTGCTGAACATTTTGATATTGATAAGATTGCAACCCCCTATAGAACATCCCTTACAGAGCACCTAAAGCTGCAGCTGCGCCTTAGCCAACAGGATCAAGAGCTTCTGAGAATTGGTAGTTTTATCATTAACAGCCTTGACAAAAATGGCTATTTGCGCGATAACATGGAAGAAATGATTCGAGTAGTGCGCACATCGCCAGCTCGCTTTCAAGAGGCGTTATTCGTTGTACAGTCCCTTGAACCGTATGGCGTAGGAGCACGATCACTGAGAGAATGTCTGCGCATACAGCTTGAAGCACAAGCAACTCCTTGTCAACTTGCCTTAAAAATTGTTATGGATCACCTTGAAGAATTTGCTATGGGTGTGTTAAGCCTTGACGACTATACCAAGGAAGAGATGGCCCAAGCCAGTCGACTAATCCGTTCTCTACAACCGCGACCCGGTCTCCAATATGATTATGATACTACCAACTATATCATGCCAGATATTCGAATCGAAACGGATGATCAGGACAAGCTTGTGGTTTTACTAGTCAACCAACCAGCAATTCCATCCCTTAATTCTCAGTACATGGAATATCTCAAAACTGAAAACCAAGAAAACAGGAAATATGTACAGGATAATCTGCTTTATGCAAGAAGCTTTATATATGCGCTGCGTGAACGTGCAAATACCTTACTTCGACTTTCACAGCAAGCTGTAAGCCGCCAGTCTGAATATCTTCTAACGGGGTTGAATTCGGTCTTGCGGCCAATGACACTGACCTCACTTGCCCGGGAAATGAATCTAAGCTTATCTACGGTTAGTCGCACTATTGGTAATAAATATGTGGAATTCCAAGGTCGTGTATTCCCACTCAGATCATTATTTACTTCAGGTGGAAGCACGGAGTGTTCTCGGGATGAAATTGTATATCGAATAAAAATGATACTTGAATCCATTCCAGATAGTGAAACCCTAAGCGATATCAGAATTGCAGAGATGTTGTGCAGGGAAGGTATTCATATCTCCAGACGAACAGTCAACAAATATCGTAACATTTATCTAAAAAGCAGTAATGAGCAGCTTGACATGAAAAGGAGGACTATATGAGAAAGGTCATAAAAGAAGCGGTATCCTTACTGCTGATCATACTTTTCATCGCAGTACCTTCAACGATAACTGCACAATCAACAAGGACGAGCATAAAGGTTGCAGTGAATTGCAATTTGCCTCCCTTCCAGTTTCTCGATGAAAACGGAAACCTTATGGGTCTCCATATTGATATAATGAATGAGATTGCTGCCAATGAAAATCTGATTATTGAGTACATTGTATTCAATGAGACCAGTGAAGTTATCAGAGCGCTGGAAAATGGTGCGGTTGATGCTGTCCTTGGCACATTATCAAATAATATCACAAGCTCTGCGTTACAGGCAACGAATGATATATCGTCTGCTTCTCTATGTCTGCTTGTGGACAATGAAGTTATCTGGCGTGTTCTCCATCCTGAACTCGATCCACGCAGATATATTGCTGCTTTCCAGCTAGGCACACTTAATTTATCTCAGCTATCAAATCTGAACGTCATGGGTACAGTAATTATGGGCAATCAGACCCAACTTTACAATGCCCTCAGTGAAAAGAATGTTGATGCTGTTATTGGTGTAAAGGAGAGTATGCTCTATCTACTGGAACGTGCGGGCGGAAATGACTCCTATACTATCGCACATAACTATATTGGATCGGTAAATTATTCAATATTAACACGCAAGAACGACCGTGTGCTTTACAACTATATCAATCGGAGCATTAGCCAACTGCGTGCAAGTGGAACATATGAGAAATTACTTGATAAATGGATAGCCAATATTGAATTAGAAGCTGCACAGGCATTGAGCAAGAAAATGCTTTTCTACATTACTATTTTCGTAGGTGTAGCATTTGTTGTTATTTGTAATATCGGTTATATGAACTATCGGCTGAAGAAGACTGTCACAGAGAAAACAAGAGAAATTCGCAGCAGAGTGCAACAGCTTGAAGATGAGAGCGTGTTACGTGATCGCCTGATTGAGTACTCGCCTGGTGGTATTATGTTATTGAAAGCAGATGGATTCGTGTTGATGATGAATTCAATAATGCGTGCCATGGCAGGAATCGAGGAGAATGAAGATACACAGAAAACCTGCAATATACGTGATCTAAATGTATTAGGCGAGCTGTGGGAATATATAACGGCTCGAAATATTACAACAATGGAAAGACCATTAGTTATAAAGTTTAACAAAACTGTGACAAACAATCAGATATTTCGTTACCAGTGTCATAGCATTAATATAGAAAATGATAAGGTACTGATGGTAGAAGATATTACAAGAGAAGAGGAGGAAAAGCAAGAAAGGTTCGAATTGAGAAAAAGCAAATCACTCAACCGTGTCATAGCAGGCATGGCCCATGAAATTAAAAATCCCCTTATGTCCATCACTACATTCGCATCATTGATCCAAAAACAAGGCAATGATGCCGACTTTCAGGAGTTGTTTGCTCACCACGTGCCACAGGAAGTGCAGCGCATCAATCGTCTGATTGAATTGCTGATCAACTATGCCCGTCCAACGAGAAGTGAGAAAGAACGTGTTTTGGTCAACGAGCTGGTTAATGACTCCGTCTACTTTGCTCATATTTCTGCAAAGGATCAAAGGATCAGATTTCAGGTTAGTGCATCAGTACAGGAATATATTTATGTCAACAGAGATCAGATCAGACAAGCATTGATCAACCTTATTATGAACAGTATTCAATCAGTGGAGGAAAAACTCTCTGGTAATGAGGTTAGTGCTCCTAAGGGATTGATTATACGTGTATCCGGCTATAGGCGCAACAGCCAGATATGCATCGAAGTATACGATGAAGGCTGCGGTATGACTGAAAATGAGCTTGAAAAATGCATGGAACCATTCTTTACTACAAAGGCAACGGGATTAGGTATGGGACTGGCTCTTACCAGACAATTTGTATATGAGAATGCCGGTAAGCTTGAGTTCGAAAGTGATAAAAATGAATTTACAACCATTCGCATGGTATTTGAGGAGGATATGACAGAATGAAACCATATGTTTTAATTATTGATGATGAACCAAGCATCTGCGCATCATTGAGCCTTGCATTGAAAAACGACTATCGGGTCAGAACATTCAACAGTGCTCAGCCCGCCATAGATTTGATAGAAAAGCAGAGCTTTGCTGTGGCACTGTTGGATCTTAAAATCGGCGCTGACAACGGACTAAGCGTTCTGAAAAAAATCAAAGAGTTAGATCCTAGTATTGTCATTATTATGATGACCGCATATGGGAGCATTGGTTCATCTGTTGAAGCGATGAAGAATGGTGCCTTTACTTATCTGACTAAGCCACTGGATATTGATGAGTTGATGATCTATATAAAACAGGCAGTCCAATTTTATAAATTGAACGAACAGGTTAGCTTTTTATCCAATGAGCTTCGCAATAAACGGTATTATGATGAAATCATAGGCGAAAGTGAGCCTATGCAGCATGTCTATATGCTGATTGACAGATTAAAGGATATTGATACCAATGTGTTGGTAACAGGTGAAAGCGGTACAGGCAAGGAGCTTGTGGCAAAAGCGATACACGAAGCCGGCAAGCGTAAAAACGAGCGTTATATCATTGTTAATTGCGCTGCTATCCCAGAAAACTTACTTGAACTAGAGTTGTTTGGATACAAGCGTGGTGCGTTTACAGGTGCAATGAATGACCGCAAAGGTAAGTTTGAGCTTGCTGATAAAGGAACAATATTCCTTGATGAGATTGGAGATATGCCGATTGGATTGCAAAGTAAGCTGCTTCGTGTGCTGCAAAGCAAGGAATTTACACCTCTTGGAAGCTCCGATATGTACCACACTGATGTGCGTATCATCGCGGCAACCAACAGGGATCTTAAAAAAATGATTGACAGAGGCGATTTTCGCCAAGATCTGTATTATAGGATCAATGTCATGGAGATCAAAATGCCGCCTCTACGGGATCGGCTTAGTGACATTCCGTCTTTGTGTAAGCATTTTCTTAATCAGCTGTCAAAAGATTTGAATAAACCTATAAAAGGACTTACAGCATCGGCTACAGAACTGCTTTTGAACTGTGAATATCCTGGTAATATACGTCAATTGGCTAACATTCTTGAATATGCAGCAATCATCAGTTCATCTGGCATAATTGATGCAAAAGATTTTCCAGAAGAGATTGGTATGCATCGTGATACGATGGATAATGAAACATCGTCCATGCAGTCAATAGATAAGTATCTGGCCGGCACAGATATGAAAAACATTGAAAAACGAGCCATCAAAGCTACACTTCATAAGAATAACGGCCGACGTGAGCAAACCGCTATCGATCTAGGCATAAGCAAACGTGGGCTTCTTAATAAAATCAATGAGTATGGATTAGGAGAACGGTAATATTTTCTTGTTACAATGCAAATTTTGCATTGTAACATGCCTTTATTGAGGATGCTTCAAGTAAAATTGAGGCATTTTCCATGTGGCACAACACTTGCTATTATACAATATAAGGGTGTAACGCCCAAATAAATATTACTTAGGGGGGGAAATTCATGAAAAGAACAAAACTTATTGCGCTGTTACTTTGCATGGTAATGGCAGCCAGCCTATTTACAGGCTGTTCAAATGGAAAAGCAGGATCTCCATCTTCAGAAGCTGAAACTTCAGGTAAACAATCATCCGGTGAAGTTCAATACAAAAAAGAAATTATTATTGCTATTGCAGATGAATTTACTACTATTGATCCAATGGAGACTACTGCCGAATCTAACCAGATGGTTCAAGATTGTACCCATGACTTGTTGACTGACACAAACCTAACTACTATGCAGAATGAGGGTGAGTTGGTTGAATCTTGGGAGATGATCACGCCTGATCATTGGAAATTTAAACTCAAAGAAGGTGTCAAGTTTCACGATGGTACGATTCTTAATGTAGATGATGTAAAGTTTACTTTCGAGCGTGGCGCGGAGAAGTCTACAACTGCTGCTTATATTGCAAAGATTGCAGAGCTTATTAAAGTAGATGATTTAAATTTTGAGGTGAAATTAAAAAGTGGTGATGTAGATTTCAATTATGTCTTTGCAGCTAATTCTTTAGCGATCCTTTCCAAGGAAGCTTTTGATAGTATGCCTGAAGAAGATGCAGTAAAAATAGGAACCGGCCCTTGGAAGTTTGAAAAATTTGTTCCAGGTGATTATGTATCCCTTGTAAGATTTGAGGAGTGTACCTTGTATGATGTTCCACATACGGAACGCCTTGTATTCCGTATGATTCCAGAAGCTTCTGCTCGTATGATTGCCCTTGAAAATGGTGAAGTTGATGCGATCATGTCACCCAGTGCAACGGACTACAATCGTTTAGCCGATAATGA
>JAUQXG010000070.1 GCA_030834765.1 Lutispora sp. | reverse complement strand
TCAACGTTATTTATGTTAGTAGGTTTTTCCCAAAGACCAGATACAGCGGGAAAAGGAGGTCTCATTCTAGGCATACCTCTTTTTCCTTCTATAGAAGCGATTAGTGCAGTTTCCTCACCGCATACAAAAGCTCCTGCACCTTCTTTGATTTTTATTTTAAAGTTAAAACCTGTTCCTAAAATATTTTTACCTAAATATCCTTTTGCTTCAGCATCTTTTATGGCAATTTTTAATCTTTTTATAGCTATGGGATACTCTGCTCTTGCGTATATATAGGCTTCATCGGAACCTATAGCATATCCTGCAATCATCATACCTTCAAGTACAGCATGAGGATCTCCTTCCAGCACGCTTCTATCCATAAATGCGCCTGGATCTCCCTCGTCAGCATTGCATATGATATATTTCTTATCATTTTTAGATGCTTTAGCGAACTTCCATTTCATACCTGTTGGAAATCCTGCTCCGCCTCTTCCTCTTAATCCTGAGCTTAAAACTTCTTCTATAACCTGATCAGGAGTCATAGTCTTTAATGCTTTTTCTATTGCTTTATAAGCTCCTAATGCAAGAACTTCATCAAAGTTTTCCGGATTCATTTGTCCGCATCTTTTAAGGACAATTCTTTCTTGTTTTGAAAAAAAGCTATCTTCCTTCGTGCTTTGTGTATCACTTTTTACTATCCAATCAATGACAGGCTGTCCATCTTTTATATGAGATTCAAATATTTTATTTACTTTATCAGGCGTAACTTCTCCATAAATATAGCTGTTGCCACTTTTATCAATAATCTCTACAAGAACTTCTTTGTAGCACATACCCATACATCCGGTTTCTGACAATTCAATTGTATGATCTAGCTTTTCAATATTTTGCCTTATTGCATCTACAACTTTCAGACCTCCAGCTGCTATTCCGCAACTGCCAAGCCCTACAATTATTTTGTAATTATCCCCCATGTCGATCCTCCCCTTACTTTGAATAATGTGCTTTTATTATTTTTCTTGCACTATCAGGTGTTAGCCTTCCATAGGTCTCTTCTCCTATCATCATGACAGGAGCTAAGCTGCAGCAGCCAAGACAGGCTACTGTTTCTAGAGTAAACTTATTATCTTGCGTTGTCTCTCCAATTTTGATTTTTAATTCATCAGCTAAAGCTTCCGCAACCTTTTCTGCTCCATTTACATGACAGGCTGTTCCAAAGCATAGCTTTATAACATTTTCACCTGTTGGCTGAAGTCTGAATTGAGAATAGAAAGTTGCAACTCCCATGACTTGAGTAGGGTACATTCCGGTCTTTTCACAGAGCTTGTCTAAAATATCCACAGGTAAATAGCCATATTCAACTTGCAAATCTTGAAGAATTGGTATTAAATCCGCTTCCTTACCCTCGTATTTTGACAATACCTTATATAGTCCATCAAAATACTTGTTATTGCATTCACAGCAGCATTTGTTATTTTCCATTAACAAATGCACCTCCTCTCCTACTTAAATTTATTACAAATTTTTAAACATTCAATAAAGTTACAATCAAATTCTATTATACAATTTGCAAAATTTGCTGTCAATCTAGGAGCAATCGTAATTGAAGAGCATTTAAGTTTCATGATTTTACAAGATAATTGAGAAGGCTCATCTTTGTCGACCTAGATTGACAATTCAGAATTGTTTTATATTCATAATTTATTTTTTAACACTTATGCAAAATAAGGTTATATCCTAAGATATAACCCTACTTCATAGCATTTTATTTATCCTCTTCCTCATGGTTTCCACATTTACAATTATGCAGCATCTCATGATTATCTTCCAGCATTGTAGTATATAAATTTATGATAGATGGATTCTCTTCTGATCTCTTAATCTGTGTAGTCCTATCAACCTTATACAAGCCTTTTGCCCTTTGTTTTTTTATGGAGTTGGAGCTTGGGACCGGTTGACCTGCGCCGCCTATGCAACCACCTTGACAAGCCATGATTTCAATAAAATCATAGTGAACTTCCCCTCTTTGTATTGATCTTATCAGCTCATTTGCATTGTTCAATCCATTTACTACAGCTAATTTTACCATCTTTCCTTCATATTCTATATGAGCTTCTTTTATTCCCTCCATGCCTCTTACATCTTCAAAAGGGAAGTCTTTTAGATGCAATGCAGTTTTTTGTTTATATAATTTTCTTAATACAGCTTCTGCAACTCCACCTGTGACACCAAATATAATACCAGCTCCACTTGCAAGTCCAAAAGGCATATCAAAGGAATCCGGCTCTAATTCATTGAATTGTATTCCTGCTTCTTTAATCATTAGCGCAAGCTCTTGAGTTGTTATTACTACATCTACATCCGGTTTTCCCGAATTTTCAAACTCTGGTCTAGCAGCTTCATATTTTTTTGCAGTACAAGGCATTAAAGAAACGATAACTGCTTCTCTTTCATCTTCTGCATTTCTGTAATGTTCTTTTACAACCGCGCCAAACATTTGTTGTGGTGATCTGCAGCTTGATACATTTTCCATTAACTCAGGATACCTTTTTTCAACATGTCTAACCCAGGCTGGGCAGCAGGAAGTAAAAAGCGGCATTTTTCCGCCTTTTGATAATCTCTCAAGAAATTCCTTACTTTCTTCCATAACCGTCAAATCAGCTGCAAAAGCAGTATCATAAATTTCGTCAAATCCAAGCCTTCTTAGTGCTGCAATGATCTTCCCTGTCACTTCTTCCCCTGGATTTAGTCCAAACTCTTCTCCTATTGCAACTCTCACTGCCGGTGCCAACTGGGCAATCACTCTTTTTTTCTTATTATCTAAAAACTCCCATACCTTATCGGTTTCATTTTTTATAATAAGCGCTCCTGTAGGACATGCTGTTACACATTGCCCACAATTTACACAATCTACTTCTCCAAGCTGCTTGTCAAATGCTGGTACAATCTTAATATTTGAGCCTCTGTTTGCAAATCCAAGTGCACCTACTCCTTGTACTTCTTCACACATTCTTACACAGTCTCCGCACATGATACACTTGTTTGGATTTCTTACTATAGATGCACTGCTTTCATCAATTGAAAGGACTTCTTCTACAGTATTAAACCTTATCTTTTTCACTCCAAAGCGTATGGCAAGCTCCTGCAGTTTGCATTTATTACTTTTTTCGCAAACAGTACAGTCTCTTTGATGCTTTGATAATAAAAGTTCTAATATCATACGTCTATGTTTTCTCAGCTTAGGTGTATTTGTGTATACCACCATACCATCCTTAGGTGGTGTAGAGCAGGAGGTTGTTATGGTCCCCCATTTATCCTCTATAATGCACATTCTACAGGCTCCATAAACACTTAGCTCAGAATGATAACAAAAGGTAGGAAGGTCTATTCCGGCTTTTCTTATCACTTGAAGCACATTTTCTTCTCCATCAAATTCTATCCTTTGATCGTCAATTATCATCATACCTTTCATGGTTAAACCTCCTTAATTGCAGAAAATGGACAGCTCTGCAAGCACGCACCACATTTTATACATTTGCTTTTTATTATGCTAAAAGGTTCCTTTACTTTGCCTTCTATTGCATTTACAGGGCAGACCTTCGTACACTTACTGCAGCCTTTGCACAAGTCTTTCATGATTACAATAGATTTCAATGCCTTGCAGGTTCCAGTAGAACATTTTTTCTCTACGACATGAGCAACATATTCATCTCTAAAGTGTTTTAATGTGCTGACAACAGGATTTGAAGCAGTTTTACCCAATCCACAAAGGGATGTTTCACTTATTGTATCTGCCAATTCCTCAAGCATATCAATATCTTCCATTACTCCGTTTCCATTTACTATTCTTTCTAATATATCAAGCATTGTTTTTGTACCTATTCTACAAGGAACACATTTCCCACAGGATTCATTCTGTGTAAAATTCATAAAGAATCTTGCGACTTCTACCATACAAGTGTCTTCATCCATCACGACAAGTCCGCCTGACCCAATCATTGCTCCTTCTTTTTTCAAAGAATCGAAATCCAGAGGCATATCAAGATGCTTTGCCGTTAAGCAAGCT
>JAUQXG010000069.1 GCA_030834765.1 Lutispora sp. | reverse complement strand
GATTATATGCTTTTTCATCTCGTGCATCTAAAATGGTAACTTGGCCGTCCATCTTGAATTTAAGCCAAGTAGTTACTACCAATAAATCATTATCTTTATAAACAGTAGCAGGATTAACACAGCATATAGGTTCCGTACCCTCATCATGGGATTCTTCAGCAACCGTATCTACCTTAATTGTATTGGCTTGACAGCCGGAAAGTGCAATAGTTAAAAGTAATATAAGAGTGATTGATATGATATTCTTATTCATCTTATCCTCCAACTTGATTGATTTATGTTTTCATTAGCTATCTGATATATAGAAAATGATTCCCTATAACATTAGACAAACCATATAAGAGTTATATATCTTACATGGTTCGCATACTTGTACTATTTTATATTAATCTAATTTAGTTGCTGCGGTTTTTAATTCGTGCCTTGAATAGCCTCGCAACTCGTCTGTTGTAAGCATACAGACTTTGTAAATATGATCTGCGATGCGCTCAAAGTGTGTAACGATATCCATGAAGATAACTCCTGATTCTACAGAACATTTACCCTGCTCAAGTCTCCTTATATGTGAATCCATTAAAGTCTTACATAAATCATCCACATTATCCTCTAATTTAGCAGTCTTAATAGCTAAGTCTATATCATGATTCTTTAAGGATTCAATGGTATTGTTATACATATCCAAAGTCATTTTTTCTAATGCTCTTATCTCATCACAAGCTTTTGGTGAAAATACAAGATTTTTGTCTATTTTGATCTTTACTAATTTTGTGATGTCTTCTGCGTGATCGCCTATTCTTTCAATATTATTTATACTATTTATCATAGCTGGCACCATCACAGAGCCAGTATCCGATAAAGGCATTTTGGCAATTTCAACGATATAAGAGGTTATATCTTTTTGTAGTTGATTTACCAAATCCTCGTCTTTATGAACCTTCTCTAACAGAGCTTCATCATCATCATAAAAAGCCCCCATAACATTAATAACCATAGCCTTTGCTAGTTCAGCGCATCTTACCATTTCTGTAACAGTGGCTTTAAATGCTGCAGTAGGAGAATCTAAAAGAAGTTTATCAAGATAGATGGCTCCGTTTTCAGCTGCTTCATCTTTTCCTCTTATAACAGTTTCTAAGAAACGCACATAATATTTTGTTATTGGAAGGAATACCAAGGCACTTGCCAGATTAAATATTGTATGGGAATTAGCAATTTGTGATCCAATATCACTATTTGGTTGAAGATAAATAGTAGTAGCTTGAACAAGCTGAACGAAAAGGGGCAGTATTAAGGCCACAATTACAACACCGATCAAGTTGTATAATGTATGAGCCCACGCAGTTCTTCTTGATTGTATATTTCCTGAAAGACTTGCTAGTTGCGCTGTCACACATGTACCTATATTATCACCCAGCATAATGCAAATTGATGATTGAAGGTCTAATAAACCTGCTTGTGCTAATATCATAACTAATCCAACTGTGGCGCTGCTGCTTTGTACCATTGCCGTAACTAATGCACCAATTAGTATTCCCACGATTGGGATCTGTGCATATGTTTCAAAGAAAAATTTTAAAGTTTCGCTTTCCCTCATGAAAGGTACGCCGCCATTCAGGATCTTTAGCCCTAAGAACATCATACCGAAGCCCATAAGAGCATCACCTAAACTTTTTATTGTCTTATTTTTTGCAAAATAGTTGATTGCAAAGCCAATACCTAGTATAGGGAGAGCGATCTCCGTTAGTTTAAAATTAAAGCTAAAAGCCATCAATTGGGCAGTAAGTGTAGTCCCAATATTTGCGCCGTAGATAATCCCAATTGCCTGAGGCAATTTCATCAATCCTGCGTTAACAAAACCAACTGTTAAAACAGTGATTGCAGTGCTGCTTTGCACAAGTGCTGTTAGGAAGGTTCCTACAAGAAAGGCACTCCATACTTTACCAGTTAAGACTGATAACATTTTTTTCATCATCTCGCCAGATGCCTTTTCTAGGCCGGCACCCATTTTATCAACGCCATACATAAGGAGTGCTGTCCCGCCAATCAATCCAAAAATTAATTCTTGCATAATTGCCCCCATTTTACTTAAGTATTTTAACATTCAGCGTTATTATACAGCAAAAAACTATAAAAATCTATGTTTTTATCAATGGAAATCGATGTAAAGTCATATAATACTTTAAGAAAGAAATTCATGGAGAATAATGAATAAGGGGGCATGAAAAATGCAAAAATCCAATTATTTAAATAATGATGAAAGATCTTGGCCTATCGCCAAAGGATCATTTATACAATGGGACTTGACGGCTGAATGGAATGATGAAGAATGGCAAAAAGAATTTTCGTACATGATAGAAGTGGGTATGACATACCTTGTTATCATTGCATCGATTACAAGAGATAGTAATATAAGCACCATATATCCTTCTAATATATCAAATACAGCAATGGGAAAAAAAGAAAAGGATATTCTGGATTTATGCTTAAAAAATGCTGAAGTCTTAGGCATAAAGGTGTTTATTGGTCCTAATTTTAATACAAAATGGTGGAAAAAGTCTGCTAAAGATACAAGTTGGCTGTATGAAGAGATGGAAAAAGGAAATGCCATTGCTGAAGAAATATACAAAAATTATTATGAAAAGTACCCTAAAGCCTTTTACGGCTGGTATTGGCCCTATGAAGTGGATAATATGAACTTTACTACCCTAAATCAATTTGAAATTCTTACAAAAGCAGTTTATATAAATCGCAGCTTTCTAAAAAAATTAAATAGTTCCATGTGCTTTATGCTATCACCATTTATGAATTCCAAATATGCCACCCCTGAAGAATATGCGAATAATTGGGAATATCTTTTTCAAAACGCAGACCTGCAATCAGGTGATATTTTTTGTCCCCAAGACTCTGTAGGTGCTCATGGCATTAAGCTGAATGAGATAGATAAATGGTTTTCCGCATTTAGAAAAGCAGTGGATAAAAAACCAGGTTTGCTTCTTTGGGCGAATACAGAAACCTTTGATTCCAGTGATTGGACTTCAGCTTGCATTGATCGCTTCATAAAGCAAATGAAGCTAGAAAGTAAATATGTGGATAATATAATTTGCTTTTCCTATAATCATTATTACAGCCCGAATAACATAGACATTGGTTATCATAAAACTTATTTAGCATATGTAGAAACAGGTATATTAGAAAGCGAACCGCCATCAGCCCCAGAGAAAATTAATGTAACAAAGTTAAGAATGCGAGGGGCCTATACAATTACATGGAAAGAAGCTACAGATAATATAGGTATATGCGGATATATTGTATATAGAAAAGGGATGGAGATTTTTAAAACCTCTGTCAAAAGAAAATATGGAGGTAAAAATGGTATCGTATACGAACTTTTTGACAAGCCCCCTTTAGGTCTTTTTGAATATGAGTATGATGTGAAGGCATTTGATTTTGCAGGAAATATGAGTGAGTGAAGAAATTGCACAAGGTTTGATTTAAATGAAACATAAACCTTGTGCAATCTTTTTTAT
>JAUQXG010000068.1 GCA_030834765.1 Lutispora sp. | reverse complement strand
GGAAATAGACAAAAAATATACAATTTATAACAATAATATAAATTGTTTTGGAAAACCAATCAGTATTAAATCATTTTTGAGAATAAAATAGAATAAAGGAGGAATAGAATAAATCCGGTGACAATGGAAGAAATAATGATATATAATGAAACAAGGAGATGATAAAAAATGATTTATAGGAAGATTACTCCAGCAGAAGCAAAGAGAAGGTTAGACACAGAGAAGGATATCATCCTTATTGATGTGCGAATGGACAGCGAGTATGCACAAAGACATATCAAAAATAGTGTATTGATACCACTAGGGGTACTTCAAAAAGAGATACTCATGAAAATCCCAGATAAAAGCAAGACTATTTTTGTATATTGTCAAAGTGGTTCAAGAAGTAAAAATGCATCTCAAATATTATTAAAGCTTGGATATACAAATGTTTTTGATATGGGCGGAATCATAGGATGGCCATATGAAGTTGAATAAAACGGGTGAAGTAAAATTGAAAGAATTAGAAAAGCTGATAAAAGAAAAAGAATTTATATTTGAAAGTATGTATGATGGCATATCTATTATAGATAAAAGAGGAATCATCGTATATGTAAACGAGGCGAATACCAGACTCACAGGTAAGGACAAAGGCTATTATATAGGCAAGCATGTTAGTCAAATCGTACCTGATTCAGGCATGCCCAGTGTTTTAGAAAGCGGTGAAAAGCTTATCGGGATCATTACTCATGTGTTTGAAGCCATCGTCATATCAAATATTGTGCCTATTATTTCAAATGGGAACATTATCGGTGTCATATCAATTTTTCGAGATCTTACGGAAATAAGAAAGCTCTATGCAAAGCTTGAATATGCCAATACTACCATAGAGCATCTCAATGAAAGATTGCAGCTTATAGATAAGGAAAAAGGAGATCTTGTCCTAGGGCAAAGCTCTGTGATGAAGGAAGCATTTAGACTGGCGCTCAAAGCTGCAGCGGTAGACTCGAACCTTTTAATAGAAGGGGAAAGCGGAACTGGAAAAGAGATTATGGCAAAGTTCATTCATAAGAATAGTGATAGAAGAAACAAACCATTTATAGCTGTTAACTGTGCCTCTATACCTCTAAATCTTCTTGAAAGTGAGCTTTTTGGATATGAGGAAGGCGCTTTTACAGGAGCAAGAAAAGGTGGCAGGGCTGGACTTTTTGAGGTAGCCAGCGGGGGAACTCTACTTTTAGATGAAATCGGCGACATGGATATGATGCTTCAGTCTAAACTTCTTCGAGTCATTCAAAGCAAAGAGATTATGAGAGTGGGCGGGAGTAAGATTATTCCTGTGGATGTGCGGATCATGTCTGCAACGCATAAAACCTTACATAAGTTGGTAGCTGAAAGCAAATTTAGAGAAGACCTTTATTATAGACTCATGGTGATAAAGATTATTATTCCACCTCTTCGGGAAAGAAAAGAAGATATATCAGAGTATGTAGAGTATATCATGAAAAGACTAGGGGCAAAAATGCACAAGGATATTTCCATATCAGAAGAAGCTGTAAAAATACTGCATCGGTATGGATATCCAGGAAATATAAGGGAGCTGGAAAATATTCTTGAACGAGCCATGGTGATGGATGAAGATGGAATGATAAATAAAAAAGACTTGCCTTTTTATATGTTAGATGCCCTAAAGAAAAAAGAAACTGAACTTGAACTCCATTATCATGATCATTTTCCAAGTATTGATGAGGTAGAATTAGACCTTTTGAAGAATGCTATAGAAAAGTTTAAATCAAGGACTAGAATAGCGGAAGTTCTGAATATTTCCAGGACAACCTTATATAGAAAGCTGGAAAAATATCATTTATTAGAAGTCATAGATGAATAGTGTCCAATTATGATACAAAGTCCAATATTGCTAGGCAATTTTGTATCATAATTGGACATTATATGTTTTATATGTATCTAATAGGTACAATGCTAGTGCTTTTATCGCTATGCCTATACCCTTTAGAGGGAAATAATCATTGATAATACATGAATAAATATTACAAATAAATGGCATGAATTTTGCAATACTATATATACAAGAATAAAAACAAGGAGGACTACAATAATGAGTAAAGTGAAAGCAGAACCTTTTAAGATTAAAATGGTTGAACCAATAAATCTAGTATCAAGAGAGAGAAGGGAAGCGGCACTAAAGGAAGCAGGATATAATCCATTTTCTCTTAAAGCAGAGGATATTTATATAGACATTCTTACAGACAGCGGTACAGGAGCAATGAGCGACAGACAATGGGCAGGAATTATGATGGGCGACGAGTCCTATGCAGGAAGCAGAAGTTACTACAAATTAGTAGAATCAGCTCAAGATATTACAAACTATAAATATATTATCCCTACACATCAAGGCAGAGGAGCAGAGCAAGTATTTTTTCCTCAATTTATAAAAAAAGGCCAAGATGTTATAGGAAATATGCATTTTGATACTACCATGGCTCATATAGAGATTGCAGGCGGTCATGCAGTGAACCTCATACATGACAGAGCTTTTGACACCATGACTCCACATCCTTTTAAAGGCGATTTTGATCTGGAAAAATTAGAAAGCTATATACAAAAAAGAGGCAAAGAAAATATTGCTTTTTGTATCATTACAGTAACTTGTAACAGTGCTGGCGGTCAACCTGTATCAATGGCTAACATAAAAGCAGTAAGCGAAATCTGCAAGAAATATGCAGTAAAAGTATTTATAGATGCTGCTAGATATGCAGAAAATGCCTATTTTATAAAGATCAGAGAAGAAGGCTATGGAGATAAGTCCATAAAAGAAATAGTCAGAGAAATGTTCTCCTATGCAGAAGGTTTCACAATGAGTGCGAAAAAGGATGGGCTTGTAAATATAGGCGGGCTAATCGGCGTAAAAGAGGATGAAGAGGTTTATAGAAACACAAGATCCATGCTTGTTCCTTTTGAAGGCTTCCCAACATATGGCGGACTTGCAGGAAGAGATATCGAAGCATTGGCTGTAGGTCTTCAAGAAGGTGTAGAAGAATCCTATTTAGAATATAGAATCGGACAAATAGAATACCTAGGAAAAAGATTAATGGACGGTGGAGTGCCAATACAGTATCCTACTGGCGGACACGCAGTGTTTGTAGATGCTAAGAAGCTTCTTCCACATATTCCATACCATCAGTTTCCAGCACAAGCTCTTGCCAATGAATTATACCTAGAAGGCGGTATCCGAGCAGTTGAAATAGGCTCTTTCCTTCTTGGAAGAGATGTAGAGACAGGAGAACAGCTAGAGTCTCCAATGGAGTTGATGAGACTTACCATTCCGAGAAGAGTATATACAGACAGACATATGGATTATATAGCAGATTGCTTGATTGCTGTAAAAGAAAGAGCAGCATCCATTAAGGGTGTTGAATTAGAATATGAACCAAAGGTATTAAGACATTTCACAGCGAAGCTTAGACCTGTAAAATAAATATAACTTTTTAAGAAAGACTGTCAATTTGTAGAATTGACAGTCTTTTCACATCTATATAATTTATATAGAAAATTTTCTTTAAATGCGGTAATATATAATAGCACAAAAAATGTGTTATTATGGCGAAATAAGTCGAATGAGAGAGGGGAACCAATTGTTTAAAAAGGTAAGCATAAAAACAAAACTTATTATGGCATTTATACTTGTGGTGTTTTTTTCGGTTTCTGCTACAGGAGCATTGTCCTTTATCAAAATGAATGACATTTTAACAGAACAGTATAAAACCAATTCTTTAGCTATGGTAGAAGAACAAAATAAAGTGATTGACTCATTTTTTTTCAATATGGGTGAAGGAATGGAATTGCTTTCTAACAATGAAAAAGTAAAGTCAATTGTTGTAAATCCAGCATTTTCAGAAGAAGTTTATAAATATTTTGGCGAATTCAAAGAAACCCACAAAGATGCCATGAATGTTTATATAGGTACCACAGAGGGAAAAATGCATCTCTATCCAGCTCAGGATTTGGGAACAGACTTTGACCCTAGAACAAGACCTTGGTATCAAGATGCTGTAAATGCCGATGGTAAAATAATAAAGACAGCAGCCTATGTGGATGCTGGCTCTGGTAAAACTATTTTATCCATAGCAAAGGCTGTAAAGCTGGATGGAGCTTTAGTAGGGGTAATGGCAATAGATGTTGATTTAGAAAAGTTATCTGAATCTGTTTCTGGCACAAAGATAGGGAAAACAGGCTATATGTTTGTTTCTGACAGCAAAGGTGTTATTCTGATGCATGCAGATAAGGCCGCTATTGGTAAAGACCTAAGCGGAAAAAACTTTATACAGACAATATTGAAAGGTACTTCAGGCTTTGAAGAATATAATGATAGCGGTGCGGATAAATTCTTAGTGTTTGTGACAAATAAAGAGACTGGTTGGAAAATAGCAAGCAGCATTGAACATCATGAATTAAATGATATGCTTGGGGAAATTAGAAATTATACAACGTTGATCTCTGTTATCAGTGTAATCCTCGTTGCATTATTAGGCTCTTTAATCGCTTTAAGCATTACAAAACCAATAAAACAAGTAATGGAAGCTATGGGAAAGGCCGAAAAAGGAGATATGACTGTTCGAGTCCATACAAAGAGTCAAGACGAAGTAGGGAAATTAACACAAAGCTTTAACATCATGGTTGAAAATATTCAAAAACTTGCAAGCAAAGTTACTGATATTTCAGTAGGTTTGGCAGAATCCGCTCAAAACCTTGCTGCTACATCAGAAGAGACGGCGGCATCTACTCAAGAAGTTTCTAATACGGTACAAGAAATAGCCAGAGGAGCCGAAGATCAAGCAGAAGAGACTCAAAAAGGTGCACATATGATAAACACATTATCAGAAAATATGAATGGCGTAGTGGAAAACTCAAAGGTAATGAAAGAGTCTGCTCATATTGCAGTAATGATGAATATAGAAGGCATAAAGACCATAAATGTATTAAAGGAAAAATCTGCAGAAAGCAGGCTGATTACCAATGAAGTTGGGAAAAAAATAGATGAGCTTAGTGATAAGTCAAATACCATATCTAATATTACAGAAACTATAACATCTATAGCAGGTCAAACAAATCTCCTTGCACTAAATGCAGCAATAGAAGCAGCAAGAGCCGGGGAAGCAGGAAAAGGATTTGCTGTAGTTGCGGATGAAGTAAGAAAGCTTGCTGAGGAGACCTCCAATGCAGCCAAAGAAATCAGAATCTTAATCAATGATATGCAGCAGCAGACTGAAAGCACAGTAGAAGCAGTACAAAAAGTAAACATTGTAGTGGAGAGCCAAGATCAGGCAGTAGAAGAGTCAAGAATAGCTTTTGAAAAAGTATCGAATGCTATCAATGAGATTGTAGGGCAAATAGATATGGTAGCCGGTGCATTGGTAGATATGGATAGAAGCAAATCAGAAATTGTGCAGGCTATTGAAAATATATCAGCGGTGTCTGAAGAAACAGCGGCTGCTTCAGAAGAAGTAGGGGCATCTGTTCAAGAAATGTCCGCGGCGGTTCAAGAAGTAACAGCTTCAGCACAGGAATTAAACGATACAGCATCTAATTTGAAAGATGCAATAGGTGCATTTAAAATAGAATAGGCTAATGATTCAAAATTTCAGTGATCTACCTAAAACCTGGAAGCTATATAAAGGCTTCCAGGTTTATTTATACGCTGGCAGGAAAAAGCATTTTTATGAAGAATTTATAAATTCGGAGGTGTTTTATTATGAATAGACGGCAAAATATAATCGTTACTATTGGCGTAGCAATTATAGTAGGAATTTGTGTATACTGCCTCATGGAATATGATAGAATCGATAAAAACTATCCAAAGGGTACATATAAGTTTGAAGAAACAACAAAAACAAGGCGTATACGAGAGCTTTATTTTATTCTTGGGGTATATGTAATTATAGTAAGCATTGGAACAGCATCCTTTGCATATATTGCGCGCAACAGATCAGGTCAGGAGGAGGAAAACACTTCTGATATTGATATCATTGAGAAAATAGAAGAAGATTTAGACGAATTTAAAGAGAAACCTCACACCGCGGATGATGTAGAAACCAAAATGAGGCATTTAACCAATTTGAGAGATAAAAGCTTAATCACAGAAGAAGAATATGATAAACTTGTAAATCAAATATTTGAAAAATCATAGGGGGTATGATGACTTGATTGAGTACATAATCAATGAAAAGAAAATGGAAGGATTAAACTTTACAGCGTTTCTTTCCAAGGAAAAAATCTCTGAGGTTGTAGCTTTCCACTCAAGCTTTAAAGATTATTCCCCTACACCGCTTATAAAGCTTAACAGCTTGGCAAGAAAAATGAACCTAGGTGAAGTATGGATAAAGGATGAATCAAAAAGATTTGGACTTAATGCCTTCAAGGTGTTGGGAGGTGCCTATGCTATAGCAAAGTATTTAGCAGAAAGGCTAGAAATGGATATTTCAAAATTATCCTTTGAAAAGCTTGCCTCTCCAGAGATGAAAAGCAGATTAGGAGAAATCACCTTTGTAACGGCTACAGATGGAAACCATGGCAGAGGAGTAGCCTGGGCAGCACAACAGCTAGGGCAAAGAGCAGTGGTATATATGCCAAAGGGAAGTGCCAAAAGAAGACTGGAAGCCATCTTAGAAACTGGCGCCCAAGGTTATATAATGGACATGAATTATGATGATGCAGTGAGGCTGGCAGCAGAAAATGCATCAAAGTATGGCTGGGTGGTGGTACAAGATACAGCCTGGGAAGGCTATGAAAAAATCCCTAAATGGATCATGGAAGGCTATGCTGCAATAGCTTATGAGATAGAAGAAAAACCTACTCACATCATACTGCAAGCAGGAGTGGGCTCCTTTGCCGGCGCAATACTAGGCTATTATGCAGATCTATATAAAGAAGAAAGACCTATATCGCTGATTGTAGAGCCCAATAAGGCGGACTGCATATACAAGTCAGTCCAAGCTGGAGATGGAAAGCCTCACGCTGTTACAGGAGATATGAATACCATGATGGCAGGACTGGCTTGTGGAGAGCCAAATCCTATAGGGTGGAATATACTTAGAGATTATGGAGATGCATTCTTTTCTTGTGATGATTATATCGCGAAGAGAGGCATGAGAGTTCTTGCAAATCCTCTTCCCGGGGATAAGAAAGTGACTTCAGGAGAATCAGGCGCAGTCGGCATGGGGCTCATAAGCTGTCTTATGGAAAACGAAAAATATAAAGAAGTTTTGGATAAACTAAATATCAATAAAGATTCAAGGATATTGATTATAAGTACAGAAGGAGATACGGACCCGGAAAACTATTATAAGGTTTTATGGAATTAGAGGAGGAGTACAAATGAGCATGTTGAACGGAAAAAAGATAGGCTTTATAGGCGGAGGCCAAATGGGTGAAGCTATATTTAGCGGAATGATAAAAGGGGAGCTCTGCCAATCATCTGATATATTTGTTTCAGATATCTCAGTGCAAAGACTTTCCTATTTGAAAGAAAAGTATGGAGTAAACATCTTAGAAGATGAGCCTGCTAAGGATGCTGGCTGTTTAAAGATTATTGATATCTGTGATATCATCATACTTGCCATAAAGCCTCAATTTACAAAATCTATTTTGGAAAATTTAAGGAAAGCCTTTTGGAGAAAAGATCAGCTAGTAATATCTATTATAGGTGGCGTAAAGCTTTCTTTTATAGAAGGTTATATCACAGAAACGCCAGTTATAAGAGTTATACCCAATACCCCAATGCTTGTGAATATGGGCGCATCAGGAATCGCTCTTGGCAAAAATGCAAAAGGGAGTGATGAAGAAACGGCAATGACAATATTCAATGCACTGGGTATAGGATATGTTGTTGATGAAAAATTGATAGATGCAGTGACGAGCGTAAGCGGTACAGGTCCAGCTTTCGCCTATATGTTTATAGAAGCCATGGCAGATGGCGGCGTAGAGATGGGGCTGCCAAGAGCAATGGCTCAATCATTAGCAGCACAGACACTGATGGGCGCAGCTAAAATGGTTTTGGAAACAGGAGAACATCCGGGAAGAT
>JAUQXG010000067.1 GCA_030834765.1 Lutispora sp. | reverse complement strand
CTATATCATTTTAAATGGTGCAGGAGAGTATAATAAATTTGGAACTGAAAAAAGCAAAGGAACCAAGGTTTTTGCTTTAGCAGGCAAAATAAGAAGAGGCGGATTAGTTGAAGTTCCTATGGGTATGAAACTTAGAGAAGTTATATATGACATCGGTGGGGGCACTTCTTCTGGTAAGCCATTCAAAGCTGTTCAAATGGGTGGTCCTTCTGGAGGATGTGTGCCAGAGAGTCTTTTAGATACAATCATTGACTACGATTGCATTAACCAGACAGGTGCAATAATGGGTTCTGGCGGTATGGTAGTTATGGATGAAGATAATTGCATGGTAGATATAGCACGATTTTTCTTATCCTTCACTCAAAAGGAATCCTGTGGGAAATGCACTTTCTGTAAAATAGGTACAAAAAGAATGCTTGAAATATTGACAAGACTAACTAGCGGAGAAGGTAAAGAAGGCGATATTGAGATGCTTGAAGAACTATGTGTTCATATCAAGAAAAATGCGCTATGTGGTCTTGGACAAACAGCTCCGAACCCAGTTTTAACAACGCTGAAATATTTCAGACATGAATACGAGGCGCATATAAAAGATAAGAAATGTCCAGCCGGGCAATGCAAGGCTTTGATAACCTATTCAATAAATAAAGAAAATTGTATTGGCTGTACATTATGTGCCAAAGCATGTCCAACAGCGGCTATAGCAGGTAAGGTTAAAGAAAAGCATGTAATAGATCAGGAAAAATGTATAAAGTGTGGTAATTGTAAAACTGTATGCAAATTCTCCGCAGTTGAGACGAAATAAAGAGAGGTAGGTGAGAGAGTTATCATGGAAAAAATTAATTTAACGATAAATGGCATTCCTGTAAGTGCAAAACCAGGACAAACGATTTTAGATGCAGCTAGAGAAAACGACATGTTTATCCCTACTCTGTGTCATGATGACAGATTGAAGCCTTTTGGCTCATGTCTCTTATGCAGAGTCGAGGTAGAAGGAGCAAGAGGAAATATGCTTGCCTGCGGAACTCAGGTTACTGAAGGCATGATAGTTAGAACGGAAACAGAATCTGTAAATGACTCCAGAAAAGTCTGTCTTGAGCTGCTGCTTTCACAGCATTACGGTGACTGTAAGGCACCATGCAGTATGACTTGTCCAGCGGGAATAGATGTTCAAGGATATATAGCTCATATCGCAAATGGTGACTATCAAGAAGCTGTAGGGTTGATAAAGGAAAGAAATCCATTGCCGCTAGTTTGCGGTAGAGTGTGTACAAGACCCTGTGAAGATGAATGCAGAAGAAATCTGGTTGATGAGAGAGTAGGTATTGATTACCTAAAAAGATTTGTGTCTGACTATGATTTAAAAAGCGGAAATCCTTATATGCCTGAGCAAAAGCATAAAACAGGCAAAAAAGCAGCAGTGATAGGTGCAGGACCAGCAGGACTTTCTTGCGCGTATTATCTTGCCTTAGAAGGGCATGATGTAACAATATTTGAAAAGTGGCCAAAAGGCGGCGGAATGCTTAGATATGGCATACCAGAATATAGACTTCCAAAGGATGCTTTAGATGCAGAAATCAATTTAATTGAGAAAATGGGAGTAGAAATAAAATATAACAGTAGATTTGGTACTGATGTTACAAACGAAAGTTTGAAACAAGAAGGCTTTGAAGCTACTTTCCTTGGAATAGGTTCTCAAATTGGTCAACCTATGGGCTGTGATGGAGAAGAATGTACTTTAGGCGTATATTCAGGAGTTGACTTCCTAGGCCGCGTAGGGCTGGAAGAAAGAATGGATTATACAGGCAAAAAAGTTATAGTAGTGGGTGGCGGAAATACAGCAGTAGATGCCGCAAGAACTGCACTAAGACTAGGAGCCGATCAGGTTAAAATAGCATATAGAAGAACAAAAAAGGAAATGCCAGCCCATGAAATGGAAATTGAAGAAGCAGAATATGAGGGAGTAGAGCTTGATCTTTTAATCGCTCCTCAAAAGCTTACAAGAAATTCAGAAGGCAAGATAGAGATTGAGTTCATAAAGATGGAGCTAGGTGAGCCAGATGCTTCAGGAAGAAGAAGACCTGATCCAGTTCAAGGTTCTGAATATATAGAGATTGCAGATTATGTTATAGCAGCTATCGGTCAGACACAGGACTTATCCTTTGTGAATGATACTTTTAAGCTAACTTCAGATAGAAATAAAATCAAAGTAAACCCAGATTTGATGACAACCAATCTTGATGGAGTATTTGCTGGAGGAGATGCTGTAACAGGCCCACAAACAGCTATAAAAGCAATCGCAGCAGGAAGAGTCGCAGCGTACTCAATGGACAAATACCTAAAAGGTGAAAAAATCACAAAACTTCCTGATTTGTACAATCATACAAAAGGTGATTTAGATAAATTAGATAAAGCAGAATTTGAAAAATACGAAAAAATAGCGAAAGAAAAAATGCCAATGCTTGATAAAGCAGAAAGACAAAGAAACTTTAGAGAGGTGGAATTGGGCTTTTCAGAGGAGCAAGCAAAGAAAGAAGCAGAAAGATGCCTTTCCTGTGGTTGTAAAGATGTCAATGAATGCAAGTTAAGAGAGTTTTCTACGGCATATGATGCAAAACAAGATAGGTTGGCTGGAGAGATCACAAAGCATCCAATTGATGAAACACATCCATTCATAACACGTGATCAAAACAAATGTATCATGTGCGGCAGATGTGTAAGAATATGTCATGAAGTACAAGGAGCAGGAGCTTTAGGATTTATCGCTAGAGGATATAATACAGTGATTGCACCTTCTTTTGGACAAAGTTTTGGTGAAGAATCAAGATGTGAATCTTGCGGACAATGCGTATCATCATGCCCGGTAGGAGCACTTACTGAAAAAGTAAGTTTGTCAAAGCCAGGACCATTTGTTGAGGAATCAACTGAAACAATATGCAACTACTGCGGAACAGGCTGTACAATAAGCATAAATACAGCAGGAAATAAATATATCAGAACGACTTCAAAAGTTGGCAGTGGAGTAAATAATGGAAACCTTTGTGAAAAGGGCAGATTTGGCAACGATTTTATTCATTCAGAAGAAAGACTAAAAACTCCTATGATTAAGAAAAACGGCAAGTTTGAGATATCTACATGGAATGAAGCATATGAAGTCATAAGTAAGAAGCTAAATGTGGCAAAAACTGAAAATGACAATATTGCAGTATATTTATCAGCAAAAATGACAAATGAAGAAGCTTATTTGGCTAATAAGCTTGCGCTGGAAGGACTAAATACTAAAAAAGTAACAAGCTTTGGGAATAAGGCTAAAGTATGTGCTTTAAAAGAAACGATAGGTGTTTGTGGTGGTAATGCAACTTACGAAGATATAAAAACTGCAGATACAATAATCGTTTTGGGTTTTGATATAAAAGAAACCAATCCAGTGGCAGCACTTATGGTTAAAGAAGCGGCAGAAAAAGGTGCAAAGCTGATACTGGTAAATGATAAGCCTTCAAAGCTTGACAGATATGCAAATGAAATGATAAGTAACTTATCTGATTTCTCGGTTTTAACACAAAAGCTTCGAAACTCATATAAGCCACTTATCATAATAGGTGGAGATATTGAAGCAAACACAGTGACTGCAATTGGGAATCTTATGAAGGAGCTAAATAAAACAAATAATTCTATATTATTTATGCAAAGAAAAGCAAATGATCAAGGAATAATCGATATTCTTTCAAAAAATAGCTCCTGCTGTGCTCCTCATAATACAGCAGAATACAATATCGTTTTTGGCGAATATCCATTAGGCGATAATAAAGATGAAATATTAAAAACATTAGATTCAACCGTATTTACACTTGTATGTGATATGTTCATAACAGAAACGGCCCAAATGGCAGATGTGATACTACCTTTTGTGAGCTTTGCAGAAACATCAGGAACATATACAAATAGCGAAAAAAGAGTACAAAAGTTAAATCAGGCACTAAAACCTATAACAGGCAAAGAAAATTATCAGGTGATTATGGAGATTGCAAAAGCGATAGGAATGAATATGGATTATAAAAGCATAAATGAAATATTTGAAGAAATAAAGTAATATAGTATCATTAGGATGAAAAAGGCTTCTGTTAAAATCAGAAGCCTTTTTTCATATACTTCTACAATAATTGTCTGATATAATATAGATACATAATAATTTATGGATGTGATTTTATGAAGTCGTTTTTAAGATTATCAATTATAACAATTTCAATAGCGATGATTTTCTTTGGGATATTTAGGGGAGAAGTAATAGAGGTATTAAAAAAAGCCATTAATATCTGTTTGGAGTGTATAGGAATTGGTTAGCTTTAAGAGGCGCATTATACAAATATTTTCAGCCATAGGGGCGAACAGTCATTTCTCTGGGTTTATAAATGGAACTATTTATAGAGGAAATTTTAAAAAACTATGTTATCCTGGATTAAATTGCTATTCCTGCCCAGGAGCCCTTGGAGCTTGTCCTATTGGTTCACTTCAATCTCTTGCAGCAGGGTTAAAATATAGTGTTTCTTTATATGTTCTAGGTTTTCTAGCTTTAATAGGAATATTAACTGGGAGATTGGTTTGTGGTTTTTTATGTCCATTTGGTTTTTTTCAGGAGCTTTTATATAAAATACCATCAAGAAAGATAAATATTCATAAAGGCTTTCACTATTTTAAATATGTTTTTTTATTAATCTTTGTGCTGATACTTCCAGCTGTTTTAGTAAATGAGTTTGGTTTTGGCACCCAGTATTTTTGCAAATATATATGTCCGGCAGGAACACTAGAGGCAGGGATTCCTCTTGCAATTGCAAACAATTCTATTAGAAATGCATTAGGACTATTATTTAGTTGGAAGTTTTTAATCCTTTTAGCAGTAGTTATTCTTGCAATTTTTTCAAAGAGGCCTTTTTGTAGGACTATGTGTCCGTTAGGAGCTATTTACTCAATATTTAATCCCATAAGTGTGTATAGACTAAAAGTTGATCATAATAAATGTACAAAATGTGATGTATGCAAACATAATTGCCCTGTGGATATAAGGATATACGAAAATCCAAATAGTATGGAATGTGTAAGATGTGGTGAATGCAAAAAGGTATGTCCCCAAAATGTAATCAAGGAGGAATGCAAACTATGAAAAAGATAATTGTTTTACTACTTTGTTTAGGGCTAATACTAAATGTTTCGGGCTGCAGCAAGCCGGCACCTATGGAAGTTAATCCTCCTGATCAGAGTGAAGGCAAGGACAATATAGTATCTCAAGAAGGTAATGTTGTAAAATTTCCTGAGTTTAAAACATTTGATATGGAAGGCAGCGAAGTTACTAATGGGTTTTTCGCAAAGAACGATTTAACTGTTGTAAATCTATGGGCCACATTTTGAGGCTCCTGTATAGGTGAAATTCCTGCGTTGCAGGAAATTGAAAGTAAATATGCAGATAAAGACGTAAAAGTTTTGGGATTAATCACTTCAGATGATAAAGTGGATGCAATAAAAGTCCTCAAAATGCAAGGAGCAGAATATAGAAATTTAGAAATAAGTGAATCTATGATGGAATTTCTATCTCAATTTGCCTATATTCCTGTGACAATGTTTGTTAACAGTAAAGGTGAAGTAGTGGGTGAATATATAGTAGGGGAGAAATCTTACGATGAATTCGCAAAATTAATAGACCAATTGTTAAAAAAATAGTAATATTAAAGACAGGATAAAGATTTTTCAATTAAGCCATAATTGAAGTACAGTATTTATGAAGGGCGGGAGGATATCCATGAAATTTGTTAGATTTAAGAAAGGCAATATGATAAGCTATGGAGCCATCGGAGAAGGCTATGTACAAAGAATAAAAGGTGATATATTCAAAAAGTATGAGATTACAAATGAGCTATATAAAATAAATGAGATAAAATTATTAACTCCTTGTGTCCCTAGCAGAATCATTGCAGTAGGGTTGAATTACAAGGATCATATCATAGAAATGAAACATGATATGCCTGATGAGCCTGTTATATTTATGAAAGCATCTACAGCCGTAGTGGGACCAGAGGCAAGAATAATCATTCCTAAAAATGCTGGTAGAATAGAGTACGAAGCGGAGGTAGGTCTTGTAATTGGAAAGCCTGTAAAAAATGTAGAACCTGAAATTGCGCTTGATTATATCCTTGGCGTTACCTGCTTCAATGATGTCACTGCAAGAGAACTTCAAAAGAAAGATGGACAATGGACTAGAGCAAAGTCCTATGATACTTTTGCACCGATAGGTCCTTGCATAGCATCAGGCCTTGATTATAATAATATAGACATTGAACTTATATTAAATGGAGAAATAAAACAAAAATCTAATACATCAAACTGCCTTTTTAGCGCAGCTTACATATTGAGCTTTATCTCTAAAATAATGCCTATGTTCCCAGGAGATATCATCGCAACAGGAACACCATCAGGAGTTGGAACTATAAAAAAAGGAGACATTGTGGAAGTAAAGCTTTCCGGTGTTGGAACTTTGAGAAATTATGTAGAATAATTTCACAATAAACTTCATTTACAATATGCCAAAAACTTTATATAGTGGTATAATTGTACTATAAAACCAGTTTAAAAACGTGAGGTAAAAAATGGGAATACATGATTTGGATTTTATTACTGCCAAACTAAACGAATTAAAAGAGCAAGGCGTATACAGAAAGCTTGCTGTTCTTGAAAGTCCGTCTGATGCAAGATGTATCATAAATGGCAAAAGTGTAATAAACTTATCCTCAAATAATTATCTTGGCCTTGCAAATAATCCAAGAATGAAAAAAGCAAGCATTGAAGCTATTGAGAAATGGGGCGTTGGTGCAGGTGCTGTTAGAACAATAATCGGAAATATGTCATTGCATGAAGAATTAGAAAAAAAATTAGCTGAGTTTAAGCATGTAGAAGCAGTTTTGGTTTTTTCATCAGGGTTTACAGCAAATGCTGGAGTAATTCAAGCTGTAGTCGATAAAGGTGATGTGATTATCAGTGATGAGCTAAACCACGCCAGCATAATTGATGGAAGCAGATTGAGTAAAGCGGATGTTGTTAGATATAAACATAGTGATATGGCAGATCTAGAAAGAGTGATAAATGAAGTTAAAGATAAATATAATGTAAAATTAATCATAACTGATGGTGTGTTCAGTATGGATGGAGATATAGCAAAGCTTCCGGAAATAGTTGAACTGGCAGAAAAACATGGATGTCTTACTTATGTAGATGATGCACATTCAAGCGGAGTATTAGGCAATGGCGGAAGAGGCTCAGCTCACCATTTTGGACTTTCTGATAGAGTAGACATTCAGATTGGAACATTATCAAAGGCTATTGGTGTAGTTGGCGGATACGTTGCTGGAAGAAAAAATCTTATTGAATGGCTAAATCATAGAGGAAGACCTTTTCTATTTAGTACAGCGGCTCCACCATCAGTAGCAGCAGCATGTATAGAAGCAGTAAACATCTTATCTGAAAGCACAGAGCTTAGTGATAAGATGTGGGATAATGCAAAGTATTTTAAACAAAAGTTAGATGCATTAGGCTTTAATACTGGGAAAAGTGAGACTCCTATCACTCCAGTAATCACAGGAGATACACAAAAGGCTGTTATGCTTTCTAAAAGATTATTTGAAGAAGGTGTATTCGCACAAAGCATCGTATTTCCAACAGTAGCTAAGGACGGTGCAAGAGTAAGAACAATCGTTACAGCAGCTCATACTAAAAATGACCTTGATGAAGCAGTTGCAGCATTTGAGAAAGTTGGAAAAGAGTTAGACTTGATCTAAAAATAGAAAAGAGTGCCTATATATATAAGGCACTCTTTTACTCATATAAATCATATATCATGTTTAATGAATATATGAGGCGGTCCAATAATATTTTTATATTATAGGAGTTTGATATGCAGGCTATTGATATAAATAATATCCATTTATTTTGCTCAACTATAGGCAGATTATATAGATTACTATATAATAAATATAAGTTTTTTAAATATCTTACATTAAATGCTTCAGTTTTTAGCTCTAGCAATTATATGATTGTGATTCATACTAAAAACCAAGAGAAGACTTTTAGTGTATATTGTTCACCAAATATGTATATTATCAAAGATGGAATTGATGATAATATTAATGTTGTTTTTACTGTAGATCATAGTTTTATAACAAATATAATGAATAACAAGGATGATTATGAATTGAATCCACATAAACTGTTGAAATTTATTCCTAAGCTTTTAAAAAGTATTCAAATTGATTCAGAAAACTTTTATAAAGATAGCATTAAAGGTGAGCTGGTAAGCTTAAGAGCTGGTATAGACAGTGATATTTACTATATGCTCAAATGGTACAATGATACCGAATTAAATAAATTAGCAGGCTGGACAAGTACAAAAGTTACAGCATCAAAACTAAAGTATAATATGTCTAGAAGCTTTGGCTATGATCCAATGAATTTAATTATTGATAATGAAAATGGAAAACCAATAGGCACGATACAGTTATACAGTATTGATGAGCAGAACAAAAGCTGCAATTTAGGTATAAGAATAGGTGATAAAGATCATTGGGGCAAGGGCTATGGACAGGATGCAATCAATACAATACTGAGATATGCTTTTTTTAACATTGATATGTATAGGGTAAACCTGAAAGTTTATGAATACAATGTAAGAGCATATAAATGCTACTTAAAATGCGGGTTTAAAGATGAAGGCAA
>JAUQXG010000066.1 GCA_030834765.1 Lutispora sp. | reverse complement strand
TGCTTTTCCCATCGTTTGATACAGAACTTTCATTAATTATGATATCATTCTTTGATAGACAAAAGTACGTAGGGGTATTCTGTTTACAATTTTCACATTGTATGCAGTCCATCTCAACCCTTGACCTCCAGTTCATTAATTATAAAATTCAAACTCTATTTCTCCCAGTCTTACAGTATCTCCATCTTCGACACCCATCTTCCTCAGCTCATCGATGATTCCTCTCTTTCTAATGACTTTTTGGAAGTATTTTATGGAGTCACTATCATTGATATTTACAGATGCGAGCAATCTCTCTACAAATGGACCTTCAACAATATATACTCCACTTTCCTCTGTAATGGTATAAGGCTTGGTATCTATATTTCTATGATACATTAATTCTGGAACTTCTTCAACTGATTTTTCAATATCTTTTACTTGTTCTAACATATTGTATACTTTGTTTAAAAGTGGCTCAATTCCTTTCTTCGTTGCAGCTGAAATTGGAAATACTTCATAGCCTCTTTCTCTTAGCTTGGCTTCAACAGCTTTATATTCTTCATCAGTTTCCAGAAGATCTGTTTTGTTGCATGCTACTACCTGAGGTTTTTTTGTAAGTTTTTCACTATATAGCTTTAATTCTTGGTTTATCTTATCAAAATCATCTATGGCATCACGACCTTCGAATCCTGATATATCTAATATATGTATCAAGACTTTTGTTCTTTCCACGTGACGCAAGAAATCATGCCCTAATCCTACTCCTTCATGAGCACCTTCAATAAGCCCAGGAATATCAGCCATTACAAAGCTTCTTCCTTCACCTAAATCTACAACTCCCAAATTAGGTACTAAAGTTGTAAAATGATAATTGGCTATTTTAGGTTTTGCAGCCGTAACTATGGACAGAAAAGTTGATTTACCTACATTAGGAAATCCAACTAAACCTACATCTGCTATTAGTTTAAGCTCAAGCTCCACAGAGATTTCTTCCCCTTTTTCACCTGGCTGGGCAAAATGCGGAGCCTGTCTTGTTGCTGATTTAAAATGTGCATTTCCTTTTCCGCCTCTTCCACCCTTGGCTACAATAAGCTTATCACCAGGAAATTTCAAATCCCCTACTAAAAGGCCGCTTTCTGCTTCTCTGATTATGGTTCCCTCAGGTACTTTAATAATTAAATCATCTGCACTTTTCCCATAGGAAAGGCTTGGACCACCTGCATTTCCATTTTCTGCTTTATGCTTTCTCTTGTAACGAAAATCCATAAGAGTTCGCATACCGTCATCTACAACAAAAACTACATCTCCGCCCTTCCCACCATCTCCGCCATCAGGTCCGCCATTAGATATGTATTTTTCTTGTATAAATGATATCTTTCCATCTCCGCCGTTTCCAGCTATGATTTGTATTCTTGCTTTATCAACAAACATTCTTTCACCCCAGTAATTTGCTTTCGCAATATTTATTTAAAATCAATGTTCTTCCTATATATAATATTATCCCTTTTTTATCTGCTTTCATAACCTAACAATCAAATTTCAACAGCGCTCTTTATTGTATTTATCAGTTTATTCATTTTACTAGAATGACAAAGTAAAATCAAGAAAAATAAAAGGTACAGTAAGCACTGTACCTTTAAACTTTCGTTTAGTTATTAAGCTTGAACAACTTCAACTGGATAAACACTAACTTGTTTCTTGTCTTTGCCTTTTCTTTCGAATCTTACTTTGCCTTCAACAAGTGAAAATAATGTATCGTCTTTACCTATTCCAACATTTATTCCAGGATGGATTTTAGTCCCTCTCTGTCTAACAAGTATATTGCCGCCCAACACCATTTGTCCATCTGCTCTTTTCACGCCAAGTCTTTGTGATGCACTGTCACGACCGTTTCTGGAGCTACCTACTCCTTTTTTGTGAGCAAATAACTGAAGATTAATTTTAAACATCAGCTACACCTCCCCTTTTCTCAAGAATTATAATATATTTAGAGTAGCTTTCTCTAATATTCTTAATGCCTTCATACATAGTCTTCAATATAGCCTGAGCTTTGATAGCCTGCATTTCACTTAAATTATTATTAAGCTTGCAGTATAGATAACCTTCATCTATCTTATAATCGATGTCTGCTTCAGCTATCCTCAAAAGTCCCAGCACAGCTGTTTGTGTAAGCACAGATACTGCACTGCAAACAATATCTTTGCCATGGGTCTTGAAATCTGCATGACCTGAAACCGTAAACTCTTTCACATCACCATCAGGTGCTATCATGACTTTAACAGTTACCATACCTTTAAGCTAAAATCTTATCGATTTGTACTTTTGTATATGGCTGTCTATGACCTTGCTTCTTTCTATAGTCTTTCTTTGGCTTGTACTTGAATACGATTACTTTCTTCCCTTTTCCTTGTTTAAGTACTGTACCTTCAACCTTCGCACCTTCAACAACAGGAGTACCGACTAAAACGTCTCCGTCTTTTGATACAACAAGAATTTCTTCGAAAACAACCTTTTCTCCATCAGCGATATCTAATTTTTCGATGTATAAAACATCTCCTTCGCTTACTTGGTATTGTTTTCCTCCAGTTTTTACAATTGCATACATTAGGCTACACCTCCTCAATATTTAAGTCTCGCCGAATTCTAGGTAAATGGATTTTGTTCCTGCGGAACTAAATCTCATATTATTCCTACGGAATAATATCGCAGTTCTTTGGATCAAAATTTACATTTCTTAACCCGATCCGAGCGGATACGCCTACATCAATATAATTTATCATAAGATACGGCTTTTGTCAATTATTTCTTTGTTTTCTATAGGTTCTATGTTGAATTCCTCTATATGCAATGTTGAGATTCCTTTAAGGATTATGATTTTTCCTGTTGCTTCTTGCAAGGATTCTATTATTTTGTCATCTTCTCCACTTATGTATTCTTCAACATCTGGATGAACTTCTATATACAACGCTTTAATATCGTTTCTGATGAGTATTTTATTAATTTCTTTTTCAATATTATAAACGATTGTTTCTAATGATAGTATTCTACCAGTGCCTTTGCAATAAGGGCATGATGATTGAATCACATTCTCTACTCTTTGTCGCACTTTTTTTCTTGTCATTTCTACAAGCCCTAGCTGTGTCATTCCGAATACGTTGGTTTTTGTACGATCTTTCTTCAAGGAATTTTTTAATAATTCAATGACTAGCATCTTATGCTCTTCATCTGTCATATCTATGAAGTCGATAATAACGATTCCGCCAATATCTCTAAGTCTAAGTTGTTTAGCTATTTCTCTAGCTGCTTCTAGATTTGTCTTAAGCACTGTATCTTGGAGATCAAAAGTCACCACAAACTTACCTGTATTGACATCAATGGATGTCAATGCCTCTGTTTGGTCTATAACGATATATCCTCCACAATTGAGCCAAATCTTTCGATTGAGAATCTTTGATAATTTTCCATCTATATGATAATGTGCAAATATATCAGCATTATTGCTATAGTATTCTACTCGGTCTTTTAAACTTGGGGAAATAATTTCAACAAGCTCTTTTACTCTTTCAAATTCACTCTTATTGTTTATAACGAATTTATCTATTTCTTTTGTAAATAAGTCTCTAACAGTCCTATCTAAAAGATTCATTTCGCTATGCAGAATAGAGGGAGTATTGTTACTTTCAGACTTAGATTGAATACCTTCCCATAGCTTAGTTAAAAAGTTAATATCTTCAAGCAAATCAGCTTCTTCACAATCTTGTCCAATGGTACGAATGATCATACCCATATCTTTAGGCTTTATTTTTTGAGCAATACTTTTCAGCCTTTCTCTTTCATTTTCATCTTCAACTTTTCTTGATATACCAATATAGTCTACTGTTGGCATCAGTACTGTATATCTACCTGGAAGAGTAACATTGGTAGTGACCCTAGCACCTTTTGTCCCGATAGGCTCTTTGATTATCTGGACTAAAATACTTTGCCCCGTCTTCAATAACTCTGATATATTTTGTCCTTTAGCACTATTGGTATTGCTAAATGCATCTTCATACATTGCATTTGATAAAATGTCTTTTACATATAAAAAAACATTTTTATCTATGCCCACATCAATAAAAGCTGCTTGCATGCCAGGCAACACATTTTGCACGATTCCTTTATATACGTTTCCAATCATTCTTTTATTGTCTTGTGTTTCTATCATAAATTCAGCAGGCTCTCCATCCTCCAACATAACTATGCTCATATGATTTACTCCAACATCTGCTACTATCTCTTTCATGGGCTTTTCTCCTTTACCCGAGGCGTTGGTATAGATATACCATGGGTATAAATATATCGCTGGTGTATTTATCTATCTATATAATTCAATTAGATTTACAAGTTTACCTTCTATCTCTGTATATGTTTCTTCTCTATTTATTTTAACTCTGCTTATATCCCAATTGCAAAAAATTTGAAAAGCCTCCATCAAAAGCTCTGGTTTTAAATTTGCCTTGCTTCCCGATGACAAAAGGCAATTTAAAAAGCATTCATTATTTTTGACAAAAAGAACCTTCATCTGATAAATCATCGCTTTTATATCTATTTCTTTCAATGCAAATTTTTTCTTAGGCTGTTCTTTTTTTATTAATATTTGTTCTTGCCCTAAAAACTCATGAATTTTTTCGTTAATTGTCTTTTCGTCGGCATTTTCAATTTTAAATTTTATGGTGTATCTTGAATGTGTTACAAGGCTCATGGCATTTTTTGCTTTATCAGATAGCAGGATTCCATCTGA
>JAUQXG010000564.1 GCA_030834765.1 Lutispora sp. | reverse complement strand
TCGTAATTGCAATTAAATCAGAATTAAATATTCCTGTAAAGCTCATAGGTGTCGGCGAAAAAGTGGAAGATTTACAAGATTTCTCATGCCAAGATTTTGTAAATGCATTATTTTCGGAATAATGTATTGACAAGGTTCTTGGAATGATATAAAATCTTAGTGTAAAGGCATTGACCTTTACACTAAGACTTGATGGGGTGTGTAATATGTTTGATAAAATTGTTCAAACTGTGTTATTATTTGATTTCTATGGACAATTATTAACACCAAAGCAAGTTGAAATTATGAATATGCATTATAATGATGATTTATCTTTAAGTGAGATATCTGAGCATTTAAGCATAAGCCGTCAAGGAGTTCATGATAGTTTGAAGAGAGCAGAACATGCTTTATCTGAATATGAAGAGAAACTTGGATTAGTTAAGATTTTCATTGAGCAAAAAGAAAGCTTAGATAAAGTATTTTTAATGTTAGATGATGTTTTAAAAAATGATGAAGATGTAGATGATATAAAGGTAAAAATTAGAGAAATCAAAGACTATATAATGAATATATTGTAATTCTAGGAGGTGTTTGCATGGCATTTGAAGGATTAGCAAATAAACTGCAAGAAACATTAAAAAAGCTAAGAGGCAGCGGTAAATTAAACGAAAAAGATTTAAAAGAAGCTATGCGCGAAGTAAAAATGGCTCTTCTAGAAGCAGATGTAAACTTTAAAGTTGTTAAAGATTTTGTGAATAGAGTTACTGAAAGATCCATTGGTCAAGACGTCTTAGAAAGTCTGACACCAGGACAGCAAGTTGTTAAAATAGTAAATGATGAATTAACAAACTTAATGGGCAGTACACAAAGCAAGATAACTTTTTCTTCAAAACCACCCACTGTGTTAATGATGGTAGGTCTTCAAGGTGCAGGTAAAACCACCAGTTGTGGTAAATTAGCTCTTAATTTAAAAAAGCAAGGCAAGAGTCCATTGCTTGTTGCATGTGATATATATAGGCCAGCTGCTGTAAAGCAGTTGCAGGTTGTGGGAGAGCAAGTTGGTGTTGATGTATTTACTATGGGTGACAAAATTAGCCCTGTAGATATATCAAAGGCTGCTATAGAATATGCTTTGAAAAATTCAAGAGATGTAGTTATCATTGATACAGCTGGTAGGCTTCATATAAATGATGAGCTAATGGATGAGCTTTTGAACATTAAGAAAGCCATCAGACCGGCGGAAATACTTTTAGTAGTTGACTCCATGACTGGTCAAGATGCAGTAAATGTTGCTGAAAGTTTTAATGAAAAGCTTGGATTAGATGGTATTATTCTTACTAAGCTTGATGGAGATACAAGAGGCGGAGCAGCGCTATCAATTAAAGCTGTAACTGGGAAACCTATAAAGTTTGCAGGTCTAGGTGAGAAAATGGACGATTTAGAGCCATTTCACCCTGATAGAATGGCTTCTAGGATATTAGGGATGGGAGATGTGCTAAGCCTAATAGAAAAGGCACAATCTGCAATGGATGAA
>JAUQXG010000563.1 GCA_030834765.1 Lutispora sp. | reverse complement strand
AACTTTTCATCATATTCTTTTGAAATACCATCAGCTTCTTTCTTTGCATCAGAAAGAATTTTTTGCCTTTCTTCTCTAATCCATTGCGCTTGCTTAATTTCATCTGGCAGCTTTATTCTGATATCTTTGATAATATCAATTAACTCATCCTTATTAACAACTATTTTTCCAGATAGTGGAATCCCACCAGCCTTCTCTACTATATTTTCTAATGCATCAAGAAGTAGTAATACGTCCAAAGTAAAACCCCCTATAATATTTTTTTGTATAATTGGTTTTCAACAATTTCAGGAACCAATCCTGTAACCTTTCCGCCAAATCTCACAACTTCCTTTACTAAGCTTGAGCTAAGGTAAGAGTATTTATCTGTTGTCATCATAAATAAAGTTTCTATATCTGGCTCTAGTGTTCTATTCATTAATGCCATTTGAAATTCATATTCAAAATCCGAAACAGCTCTTAATCCTTTGATAATAACATTAGAATTAATTTTCTTCATATAATTAATTAGCAAACCATTAAAACTATCAACCTGAATGTTTTTTATATGTTTGCAACTTTCTTTTAAAAGATCCATTCTTTCTTCTAACGTAAATAACGGTGATTTACTAGTATTTATAGATACAACAACGATAACCTCTTCAAATATTTTTGAAGCTCTTTCGATTATATCTAAATGCCCTTTCGTTACTGGATCAAAACTACCTGGATAGACACCTATTCTCAAATTTATGGCTCCTTCCTAATTGCACTTTTGTAATATGTATAGAATGATAATTTGGTACTGCCATACTTCTTTTGTTTAAAAAGAAATAATTTTGTCTCACTTTGTGGCATATCATCTTTTTCATTATGTTCTATGGCTATAATGCCATCTTGTGATAGTATCTCGGCCTCTTCTATTAGCGCTAACGCATCCTGTGCCATACCTTTAGAATAAGGAGGATCAATAAAGATTATATTAAACTTGATATTTTTCAACTTAAATTTCTCTATAGCGGTTTTATAATCTGCATGATATATCTCAATTTTATCTTCTATATGCAAAGTTGAAAGGTTTTGTTTTAATACTTTTAGACTATCATTGCTACTATCAATAAAGGAAACATTTGCTGAACCTCTGCTCAAAGCTTCTATTCCTATTGCTCCGCTCCCTGCAAACAAATCTAAAAATTGAGAATCAACTATGTACTCAGAAATAATATTAAACAAAGATTCTTTTACTCTATCAGAAGTTGGTCTCACTGTTCTATCATCAACTGTTTCTAGCTTTCTACCTCTGAAACTTCCAGCAATAACACGCAATAAAATTCCTCCTTCGGCATTTTCACTTATATTCTAACACAAATAGCAATTTTATACAAAATCATATTTTTATATTGAATAAAATAAGTATAAATGAACACCCTATTATTAGGGATATTAGTTTATACTAAATTTCCCCATAGAGCTCTTCCTTCAATTTCTCCTCTCCCATTACTGGTGACTATGTCACCAGTAATTTTTATATAAAAAAAATGGAGGCAACTATTGAGTTGCCTCCATTTTTTTTATCTTCTACCTGCCATTCCTCTTTCAGCTTGCTCAATCATTCTTTTTACCATTTCTCCGCCTACGCTTCCGCATTCTCTTGATGTCTTATCACCATTGTAGCCTGAAAAATCGATTCCGAATTCTGTAGCAACTTGATCTCTGAATGATCTTAAAGCTGCTTTTGCTTCTGGAACAAGTGTTCTGTTACTTGAATTATCTTGTTGTGTCATTCTTGCCATATATGTAGCACCTCCTATAAATTTCGGTACTATTAATTTACTCGTTTTACAAGATTTTAAACTCTGTAAATAATGTTAATCTTAACAAGTATCATCTTATTTTACATTTTATTTATTAAATCCCAAATTATCACTAATTAAGAGCAATGAATTCAAGCATTTTATTCAATCTTTTATCTATCTCAATCAACATCTGTTTATTGCTTTTTATATCTGCAAACACAGGATTCAAAAACAAATTCACCGCTTCTCTACTTGTTTTTACAATGTCAATATCATTATGAATGTCAGCAATTTTAAACTCAGCCAAGCCGTGTTGTTTAAGACCTAAAATTTCTCCTCCACCTCTCAATTCAAGATCTTTATCCGCAATCTCAAATCCATTTTCACTTTTAGTAAGAAAAGATAATCTCTCTTTGGCGACTTTGCCATGAGAATCAGATATTAATATACAATAAGATTGATACTCCCCTCTACCAACTCTTCCACGCAATTGATGAAGCTGTGCTAATCCAAATCGTTCTGCATTCTCAATGATCATTATTGTTGCATTTGGAACATTTACACCAACCTCTACTACGGTCGTAGAAATAAGTATTTTCGTAAGTCCATTCCTGAAATCTTCCATAATTTTATCTTTGTCAGAATTCTTCATTTTCCCATGAAGCAAATCAACTTTATAATTTTGAAAATACTCATTCTTCAAAACTTCATAATAATCTACCGCAGATTTTAACTCTAATTTTTCTGATTGCTCTACCAAAGGGCATACAACATAAGCTTGCCTACCATCATTTAATTGATTTTTCACAAAACCAAATAATCTTTCTTTTTTACCTGAATCTATATGATATGTTTCTATTTTTTTTCGTCCTAGCGGCTTTTCATCAATAATTGAAATATCTAAATCTCCATATAAAATTAGTGTAAGAGTCCTAGGTATGGGCGTTGCTGTCATTACTAGAACATCCGGACTTTCTCCTTTCTCTGAAAGCAAAGCTCTTTGCCTCACACCAAACCTATGCTGCTCATCTGTTATGACTAGCCCTAAATTTAGAAACTTTACATGATCTTCAATGATTGCATGGGTACCAATCAGTATATCTATTTTCCCTTCATTTAGCTGTGATAAAA
>JAUQXG010000562.1 GCA_030834765.1 Lutispora sp. | reverse complement strand
AGTGTAATGCAGTTTCATTACAATGATTATTGCATAAATATATTGGACACACCTGGACATCAAGATTTCAGTGAAGATAATTATAGAACATTGATGGCTGCAGATAGTGCAGTAATGATTATCGACTCTGCTAAAGGTGTGGAGGAACAAACAAAGAAGTTGTTTCATGTGTGTAAAATGCGAGGAATACCCATTTTTACCTTTATTAATAAAATGGATAGAGAAGGTAAAGACCCATATGAACTGATAGAAGAAATTGAACAGGTTCTTGGAATTAGATCCTATCCTATGAACTGGCCCATAAGAATAGATGGAGGCTTTGCAGGAATATATAATAGAAAAGAAGCACATGTAGAGCTTTTTAATAGTGGAGATCACGGGCAAACAGTAGTAACTTCACAGAAAAGGAATGTGGAAGATCCAATATTCAATGATCTTTTAGGAGAAGCTGCTCACAATAAATTGATTGAAGATATTATGCTGTTAGATATGGCAGGGGATGAATTTGAAACCCGAAAGATTCTAAAAGGTGAATTGACTCCCATATTTTTTGGCAGTGCTATGACAAACTTTGGTGTTCAAGTTTTCTTAGAAGAATTTTTAAATATGACTACACCTCCGCTATCGAGGCAGTCAGACATTGGAGAAATATCTCCAGAAAGAGACAATTTTTCTGCTTTTATATTTAAAATACAAGCGAATATGAATCCTACCCATAGAGATAGAATTGCTTTTATGAGAATTTGTTCTGGAAAGTTCACCAAAGGAATGACAGTAAACCATGTACAAGAGAACAAAAATATTACCTTAGCACAACCTCAGCAGTTTTTAGCTCAGGATAGAGAAATTATTGAAGAAGCTTATGCTGGTGATATAATAGGTGTATTTGATCCTGGAATTTTCAGCATTGGTGATACATTATGCGAAGGACCAAGTAAGTATAAGTTTGAAGGAATTCCTGTCTTTGCATCTGAACATTTTGCAAGAGTATATACAAAGAACTCTTTAAAGCGTAAGCAATTTATTAAAGGCGTATCACAAATTGCCCAAGAAGGAGCAATACAGGTATTTACCCAGCCAGATTCCCTTACTCAAGATTTGATAGTTGGTGTAGTTGGGATACTTCAGCTGGAAGTCCTCGATTTTAGATTGAAAAATGAATATGGTGTCGATGCTAAGATTGAACATCTGCCTTTCAGATATATTAGATGGGTAAAAGCAGATAACTTTAATCCTGACAATTTTAAACTCACCACTGATACTATCATAGCAAGAGATTCTAGAGATAATCCAGTATTGCTATTCCAAAATGAGTGGTCAATAAGAACTGTAGCAGAAAGAAATCCTAAAGCTATATTAAATGAAATATCGGAAAGATAATTGAAAAGCAAGTTAAGTTTCTTTGAATTCAAGTTCCAAAGAAACTTAACTTGCTTATTTTTCATTACAAAAATATAAATAATCAATTTCCCAATCTGCAAGAGCTGAATAATTATTTGATTTGAATTTATTGATTAGGTTTTCATCATCAGCCATGATGGAAGTCAGTGGCTGGGGCATTCCATTGTCTTTATTATATAAAAGTATATAATTCATAAATGTATCGATGGACTCAAAGCTATCCTCTAAGGCTATGAAATGAGGTTCTCCCTTAAACTTATATATGCCATTATGACCATTGATTGTTATAAAGCATCCTTCATCCAACAATTTCTTATAAAGCTTTTCTGTAATCTGTTGAAATATAAATGTAAGAGGAATAATATTAGCTCTTTTATTGAAGTATTGAAAATTTAATAATTCCTCGAAGGTTGGATGCCAAGGTACAGATTGAAAATCTTCTAAGCTAAGATTCGCTGGAATGTGGGTATGCTCTTTCGTAAGAAGAAGGTATTGCTGTTTTAGATTGAAATTATATTTTTTCATAAGATTTATACTTTCTATGCTTGTTATATGAGTACCAAAACCAATATTTATTATCTTTCCATCCGATAGATCCTTTTTTGCAGCATTTAAAGTATATTCTGCCAGCTTTTTTGATATTCCTTGACCCCTATAGTCTTTGTGTACTCTTAGACCTTCTAGCCATCCAGAATTATCGGGTAAAATTGTATACTTATCTAATCCAATGACTTTCCCTGTAGAACTGTCAACTGCCCCTATAAAAAGCCCTTCATCTTCAACCCATTCATGAAATATACTTGGCAAATAGTCAGTACCATCCCAAAGACCGCTGCATATTGAAATGATATCGTCAATATCTTTATGCTCTAGTTTTCTTATTTGTATCATATTCATGTCCATGCTGAACAAGCTTCGCTTGTTTTTGTTGCAAAAAATATGATGAAAGATCTAGCATGAACCCGTCACCTCCTTTATATTTTTTAATAATTTCTTTCAGACTTATCCACTCCTAAAATTTAAGGGATTCAATTGTGTATTTTCCAGATAGAATTTGGTTTATTAGAACTTCTTTTCGATAGGGTATCGCTATTTCTTCAGCCTCTTTTTTTCTGATTATCATATATAAATTTTCACTAACTGTGCTTATTTGAGCGAAAAGCTCATTGTTTTTATATAGTTTGTCACCAGGTGATAGATTGATATCATCCATACATATTTGGTCATGGGAAGATTTCTTGCGTTTTCTCAAAATGAACCATCTCCGTTTTTATTTTTCCAGCTTTCCATAGCTTTTCGAGCTGACCGACTCATTTCCTTGGAGAATTCAGAGCTGAACTTTTTAAGATACATATGTTGCCCTAAATTAGCGGCTCCGTCAATATATTTAAGATTTTTAGGAGAACTATTTTCGAGTCCTTTATACATATCTTTAAAGTTTTCTTTTGAAAGACTTTTATATTTGTTCTCAAAAACAATATGTTCTTTGTTAAATCTCTCAGGCTGTGTTCTGTTTTTTTGCTGTTCAGTTGGGTAACCGAAGCACACCATGGATATTGGGAAAACATATTCAGGTAAATTAAAAAGCTCTTTATGGATTTCATAGTTTTCCATAATGTCACCTATATAGCAAGAACCAATACCAAAGGACTCTGCTGCAATAACTGCATTTTGAGCTGCTATTAAAGCATCACAGCAGGCAAGCATTAAGTCTCCTTCTTGAGGGCGGCGCATTGTTTCGTTTTTACTGAAACATAGTTTTTCTACATCACAAATTTTAAAATAATCATACCATCTTTGATAGTCGGCAAAAAACAATAATACCAAAGGTGCCTTAGCTATAAATGGCTGATTGTCACAAGTTTTGGCTAAGGTATTTTTCGTATTCTGATCTGTAATATCAATGATAGAATAAAGCATCATATTCCCAGCAGTAGGGGCTCTCAGTGCAGCCTGGATAATCGCATCTTTCATGTTTTGGGGTATTGGCTTATCTTCATAAGCTCTTACTGACTTTCTTGAATAAATGATGTCAAGGGTTGAATTCATATTTTTCATCCTCTCAATATTATTAAATATAGAATAATATCTATTCAATATCATACTATATTTTGGTTATTATCTCAATAAATTGAGCATTGAATGTACATGAGGATAGGAAGTCAATCAGCCGTATTGAAAAAAACATAAAACTTTGGTAGTATCGTTAGAGAGGCAAAAGGAGAAGAATCGTATTGGAGGGAAATATCATGAGGATTTATAAAAAGAATTTTATTCTAGGCTTAATAATTATATTGATTGTTACGATGGTTATTGGGTGTACACCAAAACCAGAAAATACCAATGAAGTACCAGCACCAACGAAAGGTACTGAAAAATATCCATTAGAACTCATTGACGGGGCTGGAAATAAAGTTATCATCGATAAAAAACCAGACAGAATTGTTTCAGCTGCACCAAGCAACACTGAAATATTGTTCGGACTGGGGCTGGGAGATAAGATTGTAGGAGTAACTAGTTATTGTGATTATCCAAGTGAAGCCAAAAGTAAACCACAAATAGGAGATCTTTTTACACCAAATATAGAAAAGATAATAGAATTGCAGCCAGACATAGTGATTAATGCATGGTCAATAAATGAGGAAATGAAAAGGCAACTGGAAGAGGCAGGAATAAAAGTTGTAACTTATGCACCGGAATCCATTAGTCAAGTTATTGATACCATAGAGAAGATTGGAAACTTAACTGATTCAGATTCAGAAGCAAAGAAAATCACAGAAGAAATGAAAAGAAAGCAAAATGAGATTGTAGAGAAGGTAAAAGATGCTGAAAGAAC
>JAUQXG010000561.1 GCA_030834765.1 Lutispora sp. | reverse complement strand
GTATCGGGAGCAGAATATCTCAGATAAGAAGTCCTATTTTCAATCGTCATAAATTTCTGAGTTCTTATCTTAATGCAATCAATTTTCTTAAGGGAATTCGTATCCAGCTCTATACCATCTGGAAGCACGCTAAAATCCAGTTCCTTTCCACCAATAGACAATATAAAATTACCTTTAATACTAAATTTTTGAGGCTCCTTTTTTATTATATAGTCTGATAAAATTTCATCCATAAGCTCATCTGTGTTAGAAGGTTTATTTTTATATTTGCGAAGCATCTGACAAACCGGTACCAATGTATTCTCTTCAAAATATTTTGAATCTCCATAAATTTTCATAGAAGCTTCTCTTACAAACAATTCTGTTTGATTATTCTCTATAAAAGCAACCGCATCTAATATTTTAGGAAGTGTTTCATAATCATATGGGATTTTATTTCTGCCAAGTTCCTTTTGCAAACGATCGCATTCCATACCACAGATTTCTGATAAATCATGATATCTGGCAATGATATTCTGCACATCATATTTTTTCATTCCTTTCGGAATAAAACCATACTTCTTATGTAGATAATCCTCAACCTGTTCAATCTGTTCGTCTACAAGATAAATACATTGAAGTAGCGTACCAAATTTTTCTTGATCACAGGTTAGAAAACCTATTCTGCAGAGTTCCGCCACAGTATGATTTATTGCAGTGATTACATCGAAATCACCCTCATTTGCCTTATATTTCTTATAAAGTTTTTCTGGTTTTACCTGGGTTCTGCGGTTGGTTTTATTATCCCCAGTATCTTTCTTACTTCCCCGATAATTATCTACGAGATACACGAGTATCTTTTCTTCCCAGTTCATAGGCTACACTCCTCATGCATTTCAACAATTCCTATTTCCATTAAATTTGCTCTTGTCCTAAGTACCGGAAGAATGACATTACATTCATTACCAATTAACTCCGTCTTATCTGGTGAACAGAAAATCATCTGTAGCTTCTGCTTCTTCATGAAGTCAAGCATGATTTTTACATTACTAGGATCCATCTTGGCAAATGGTTCATCTATAAACACAAGTCTTGTAGAATTTAATTTGTCATTATATATCATCAATAACGCAGATAATAAAATCAACATATAGGGAATCTGCACCTCAGCCCCCGAATTAAAACCAGATTGCTTGGAAAGTTTAGCCTTATTTAGCACATCATTTGTAAGTAAAATTTCATATATCATATAGTTTCTGTAATCAGCATATTTCTCAATTTGCTCCTTATCATTACTATCAATAATACGATTAATAATTTTACGAATTTCCTTTTCTAATGCCATTCCTTTATCATCGGTGAATGTTGTAAATGACTGCAATATCATCTGGTTAGGGTTTGTTCCTAAATCTTCATGTTCCTTTAAATATTTTGCATATTCCAAAATTTTCTCATAATCAGAGCCATCTTTTGCATACTTCACGTCAAACTCATATTTTGATTTGAATTTTAATCTGGAAAGCTCTGCATTAATTAACTTTAAGTCATCTATTGCACTTTCACAGGATTTTAGTACTGTCAGTACAAATTCATTCTTGAATATTTCCTCATATCTCCTAGTCTGCTCTCTAAGCTTTTCCTTGATTTCTTGAAGATCATCCATCCAAATTTGAGTTTTTCTTATCTCATATGAAGAACGTTGATTATCACCTGTTGGAAGCCAATTTTCTGCATTTCTACGTGCATTATAAGCAGACTGTGCACCGATCAAATCATTCCCAGCTTCTCTAAGATTACGTTCGGCACGTTCACGATCTTTTAAGGTACCACCAGCACCAGCTTTACCATTGGCTATATACTTATCGTAACTTTCAATGGCTCTTTTGCATACGTCATAATTCTGTATTTGGTATTCATTCATAATACCATTATATTTTTCAAGCTCTGCTGTTTTTACTTCTTCCTTGTCTTGATTTACTTCTAGCTGTGTCCTCATCTTTATCTGAGATTCTTGAACTTTCCCACGCTTTTTGTCATTTGCGTCAAGCTCTCCTTTATACTTTGTATAAAGGAGATTCATTTCCAGGTATTCCATATTATTTTGCTGCGCCTGTTTCAAATGTTCAAGCTCTTTGAATGCTGCCTCATATTTAAGCAAAATATCCTCATACATCTGGCATGCATTATAATTATAGTTACCAAAGTATTTTTGTGCTGTTTCTAAATATTCTTTCTTCTGAATCTGCTTATGTACTCGTTCTCGTAGCATCTTCCCTTCATTAACCAGAGCCTGTAATTTTTTTTCTGCGCGAATTTGATTAAGCTCTATTGTTTCCTGTCCCAGGCAATAAAAACGTATTTTATCAAATTGGAGGAAGTAACTATCCATAGCAACAGATACTCTTCCTTCTTTAGAAATAGCATTCTCGAAATTGCGCACTTGTTCCTTTGTTACTGCATGCATACGCCCTAATTGGTATTCAAAATACTGTTTTGCCACAGAATTTTTCACTTCAATATAACCCACAACAGAATCTTCTTCGGGAGCTAGTTTCTTTTTCATCAATAATTTTGTATTAAATAAATGTGCATATCTGTGTGAAGATGCATTTAACACATCGTCTGCAATATCGTAATATTCTGGATCCACAAGAATTGTGTACCTTCTCTTACCAAGAAAAGCTTCAATCGCATCTCTCCATCCTTCATCTTTAAGTGCAATTACATACTCGCAGGCGAACTTTGCCTCTGAATGGATATGTCTCTTAGCAAACACCTTGTTAATTTCATCCTTTAATGCAACATAATCTGGTATTTCTGAAAAAGTTGTTTTTTTGTCATTGCAATCATCAATTAATCTCTGCTGCTGTACCTGCATAGATTGATTCTTTTTTGTCTCATCCTGAAGTCTCGTGATTGCTGCCAGTAAATCATCTCTCACAATTTGAATTTGAACTAAGAATACCTCAATACCACTTGCTTTTTGGACTGCTGTGTATTCAGTTGCTGTAAGTGATGATAAAATTGACTGGTTATTAACGGGTATATTTTTCTCATAAAACCAATTAATTAATTCACTTATCTTGGTTTGAAATGCCTCTAAGTTTTTTCTCTCTGTTTTTAATATCTCTTTCCGTGAAGTAAGTTGTTCCACTTGTTCTTCAGCAGCACGAATTGCCTTTGTACAATCCATAGCATCTAAGCTGTCTTCCACTTTTTTAAGCCTGCTATGAATATCCTTTTCTTGCTTTTGAATTACTTCTAGCTTTTTATCATCCTCGTCCAACTGTTTCTCTGCCTGATCAATAGATTTTATTGCTTCATCAATGTCTTGTCTGATTCCAAGCAGCTTTTTATAAGCAATTTTCACATCATCAGTAATAATAATATTTTTAGCGTTCTGCAATCCATCAAACAAAGCGAGTATTTCCTCAAGTTCTTTGATCTCTGCATCTATTTTCTCAAATGTGGTATTCAATGTTTCAATATTATTCTTGGCTTCTATTAGTTTTGAAAAGTCTACCTTTTTCTCTTCAAGGACACTTTCTCGAATAAACTGATCTATCTTCGCATCTGGATCATAGGACATAATACTGCGTAACTTCCTTCGAAACGGTACTATCTGTTGCGCGTTTAATCTCAACCCCGTCCTTTGCATAAACTTTGCAATACCATCCATTGCATCCAGCATTTTAAAGCTGTATTTCTTCTGTAATTCAATACCATCATATGGAATGGTCAAGCCATTTTCTTCATATACATGGTCTACATCAGATAACCTTGCTTTTTCAATAATATAGCGATTTGTATTAAACCCATTTGCAGAATTTGTCTCTATTACAGTACCAAGCACAAAACTCCGTCTCATTTCTTCCTCAAACATTTCTAATACGATGTGAGTATATACATTCGGAAACTGATCTGCAGGTCTCATATATGTTCCCGCCGTTGCATCCAATAATCCTCTCGTGTAAGAAGGCAAAGTTCTGCTTCCTTTGTTTTCTGTAGATTTATTAAATACTGTATCTCCATATAGTGCATATTTAATAGCATCTAACAGAACAGACTTACCATTACCATTCTTTCCAGCAATTAAAGAAAAGTATCCAATAGGAACTGTTATATAATTAAAGCCATACCAGCTTACTAGACGAACGGATTTTAATAATATCATTCCTCATCCTCCTCTTCTTCAGATCCCTCCTGCTCCTCTTGTGATCCTCCATCCTTCATATATTCAGCCGATACGGTCTGAAACTGTGCTATATCCCAACCAAATTGTAATGAAGGATATAGGGTGATGATTGCATCTTCTGTTTTATCCTTTGCATCAAAATCAATTAAATTATATCGTTTAAATAAATCCATTGCTGCAGACAATTTTCTACTGTCTATGTCAACCTCATAAGCTTTAATTTTATCAATCAGATCACCACGCATAACTAGATTTTCCTCGTTATATCCAAGGTTCTCCAGATAAACCTCCCAAAGAACCAAAAGCAAATGATATTGCTCTGTTGTAAAGGTTAAAATATTAACTCTCTTAAGGCCTACAGCCTCTTCATCCGCTTCATGTGTCTTTAGCATAGCAATCTTTACATTAGTATCCACGAGTACATCAAAACCAATCATTCGCAGATAGTCCGAAATATCTTGTCTATTAGATTCTCTTGAGATAAACGCATATAGTTTTTCATCTTTGTCCCCCACAATAAATGTAGACTCTAAAAGTTTACGTATGCATCGCTTAAACAATATATTATTTTCTTCTTTAATTGATATATTTAGTTTAATGTCGCTCATTTATCTCGCCCTTTTTATTCTAATATTACTGATGCTGGCAACCTCTGTTTCGACCGTTCCACCAAGAAATTCTACTTCATACGGAAAGTCATCCGAACCAGAATATATAATACTTGCTGCTACCATCATAGCTTCATCTCGGTCTTTTATATTCTGATTACTTGTTTCAACGGATACTTTATCGCTTAACAATGCATCGAAATACCTAGCGACCTGACCTACACTATATCGATCAGGATACTCATGTAAAAGTTCCTGCGTCAATTTTGCTTTCTCATCATCCGATAAAGAGCTCATAACAATTGCACCACTCTTTATATTTGGACGCCGTTTCTTCCTTCGTTCAATGGATTTTCTTCCAATATACTTATAAGATGATAGCTGATAAATTTTTGAAATTTCAGCAAGTACTATTTCCCGTTCTTCAGCATCTATTTCTTTCAGTATCGTCAGCAGGTCATTCAGATAAGTTTGCATATTTGTATTATTACTGAGTACCATCAACATTCTGGTGGAATACAAGTTGTAATAATTGTTAATCTTTTTATCTATGTAATCCATTTCCTTTACATAGTCATAATTGATAAATCCCTGGATTTCCGTAAATTGTCCATCAATAATTTCTCTAGCTTTATACTCATCCGCCTGCTTTAATGTTTCATATTCATGGACCATATTATCATATACATCAATATTTATAATCTGTCTAAGCATCTTTTCAATTTCAGCTATATAGCCGGGAATAAGCCCATTTTTCTTTATGAAAAAATAATCATTAAAGAATAAATTCATCATCTCATCTTTAATCAAAAACTGACCAAAAGTATTTACTTCCGTCATCTTAATGACTATACGCATTATTGTGCGTATACTATCTTTCAAAATCTGGAGCTCATTTTTTAAATCCGAAACATTATCCGTAAGAGGAAGTAGAATATTTGAATAAGGTCTAATTGTCCGTCCATGCTCTGCATCCAATGCGGATTTTAATGTATCATAAATCGCAAAAATATGATTTGTCAGTGCACCGCTGGTATCACGATCAAAAATACGTTGAATCGAATCAATTATCTTCCTGCAAAATGGCATTACCGTAGCAATATTGTCTCCACTTCGACCAATTTCCCGCTCAGAAATCCAGCCACAAGAACGAAAGTACCTTAATATAGCACCGGCATTCTCCATGTCAGACTTTTTACTACTAATATTCTCATCACCATTATCACTACCACTCTCATCCTCTACTGCATACGTGCAATTGCGCAAATAGAGGACGATGCAATCCTTTGCATCTGTTTCATAAAGTAGTGGAACAGTCTTCGACTTTTCAATCAACTGTAAAATGCACTCATAATATATTCTTCTGTTTTTACAACACAGCGGATTAAAGAAACGATCATATTCAGCATTATCAAATAAAATCATATACGATACCTCTTTTGCCTAACAATTACTCCTATTTATCCTACTTCATCATTAACTTTACAAAACTAGCTCTAACAGACCATTAACAGCCTGATTCACGTTATTAGACTTGATGTAATATTACCTTAATTTTATAGCATCTTCCAACATTTCTCAACTAAAAGTTCTATAATTCTGCAAATATATAATGATTATTTATTAATTATAAAATCCAGTAGATATGTTCTCACAAACACAAAGCCATTGAATGTCATCTACACACTCAATGGCTTAAACTATTGGCATTACTCGGTTTTATTTTCTTTCGAGCTTAGTCACTACCTCACAATGCCTTAAGTAGACAAAAATGATGATGCATCCCTATGGTATCCCCTTGGCGGACTACTATATTTTTTCAAAGTTTTATGATATAAGGTCTCTTAATAACACTAACGAGAGCGTATCATCTATCAAGTGAGATATCTCTCTTGCATTGTTACATTGCGTGCAACTTTCGATTAATTTATATTTGATCATAAGACTATCAATAATTGATTGCTCTGATTTTGTATATGATTTATACTTTTGTTCATACTGCATATTTGCTATTTCCTTTTTAGAATCAATCAATAAATCTTCAAATTTTATCACCGAATCAAACCTCGAAAATATAGCTTTTCCAAGTTTATTCTTTATATCCTCAATTGTTTTATAATTTGAAGTACAGATAATAATCGATTTTTTCAACTCCAAATGATAATTCTGATCTTCATATATACCTTCATCAAATAGCTGATAAAATGCACTATGGAAAGTAGAATTTGCTTTATCAAACTCATCTAAGAGAATTACATTTGATTCTCTATCTAATAATTCTTTTGCAAAACTTTTTTCGTAATGGGCACCGCCAAATAAATATGTAGCAAATTGATTGTTCTGAAACATAGAAAATTGTTTGCGAAATAGTTTTTCCCCAACAACATCGCTAATAGCATGAGCTGTTTCCGTTTTCCCTAATCCCGTATCCCCATAAAATAGTATAACAACAGGCTTGTTTTGATTAGGATTCATTAATGGATAAAGTGCTTGTAATAGACGTTTCAATGCTTTTCCTTGCCCTTTAATCTTGTTCTCATATATATTAAAAAGTTTGACTAAATTGTCTTTCTTGATAGTGTTATATTCTTGCTTTACTATTTCTACCTGCGAATAAAGCTTTTCAATCCGCGAACTTATCGCTATCGGAGGATTTTGAACATATAAGTTTTTCACCTCTAGTTTTGCTAAAAAGTTAGCAAAATTTAAAATAACATGCTCTCTAACCCCGGAATATTCGTCGGATTCTATGATGAAATTTTCTACAAAAGTTTTTTTCTTTTCTGTAATAGGTTTATCTGGTATTTCTAGAATAAAGCTTCTGTTATCTGTATCAATTTCCATAACCAAATCAGTTAAATTCCTACAATCATTTAAGGGGATTATCTTTTC
>JAUQXG010000560.1 GCA_030834765.1 Lutispora sp. | reverse complement strand
AAGCTCCATGATTCTATAAAGGGCTGTAGGTGCATTTCCAATAATAAAAATCTTATCTTCTTTAAGCTCCGCTGCCATATCGATAGCTGCCATTGATCTTGTGATTCCTTTTTCCTTGGAAACCTCATGTGCTCTCTCACTATCAACAAAGCATTCCACTTCAATGCCAAACTCTTTTATCAATCTTTTATTGATGCCTGATTTGATCATGTTTGTATCAGAAATGATTCTGCATCCATTTTTGATGGCTTTTATGATATCTTCTTCTACTCCGTCTTTAAAAAGCAAAATGTCTTTGTATTCAAAATCAGCTGTAGTATGAATGACACGCTTTATTACACTCATTGTTGGCTCCGGTGCATAAAAATCTCCAAGAAGTCCTCCAATAATTTCAAAGCTTTTTTTCTCTATTTCATTTGGATCTTTCACATAGCTCTCCATCTTTTAATCCATGCAGCTACTTGCACAAAACTCCATGAAAATCTAGCATGGATTCCGGTAGCTGTTTTCCTTTCTTTACTAATTTTTTTCAACCTTGCCTCCATCGTGAATTCTATTTTAATTTTTTAATGATGATATCTGCCAACTCTTTAGATGCACCTATTGGTTCTCCAAAGGTAAAGCTAACATTTGGGTGTTTTACCTTTGCTTCTTCTATTAATTCTGGAATATCCATTTTTATATGTATTCCAGAGAAAAGAAAAAGGGGGCATACTGCGATATTATCAATTCCATCCTTTACAAAGTCCTCCACTACTGAAAAGAAGTCAGGCTTTGCAAGCTCCATAAATGCTCCATTTACTTTACAATCCATTGAATCACCTATCATCTGTACCACTTCCATAAACTGCTTTTGTGCTTCTAAATCACGGCTGCCGTGTCCTATAATTAAAATTCCTTTCATTTGTTATACCTCCATCATTCTTTTATAATTTTTACAAGTTTCTATAAACCTTTTTGGTAATTTGATATTGGATGGAAAATAAATATGGGCATACATACCAAATACATTTTTTCTTTCCATGCCGCAATACCATTCTCTTATCATCCCATCTTTTATTTTGTTTAGCTTTATACAATAGTCTTCTGCCCTTGTGATGATTTGGCTTTTATGAAATTCATGGGCTCTAATTTTTTCTCCACATCTCATGATGCAATTATCCTTTAATGAGACAATCTCTGCATATCCAAAGTTTTGAAGTGTTTGTGTCATCATAGACTCCCCTTCAAAAAAGCCAACAAAGTCAAAAACTTCCCCTTCAGCAGATTGAAAGGATTTATTCAGGTACATGTACCCACCACATTCTGCAAATATTGGCATCCCACTTTGGGCTTTACTTAAAATACTTTGACGCATACTGATATTTTGAGAAAGCTCTCTGGCAAAGATCTCAGGGTAGCCTCCTCCGATGTATATTCCACAGCAATCCTCTGGGATGATCTGATCCTCCATAGGACTAAAAAACCCTATATCTGCTCCTAACCTTTTCAGCATTTCGAGATTCTCGTGATAATAAAAGCTAAAAGCTTTATCCATGGCAACATATAGCTTTACTTTTTCATGTGATTCAATTTCATTTAAAGCAGTCCTGGCTGTTAAGGCAGTCCCGTCTGGTTTTACTTCTTTCGCACTATTGGCAATGCTTATAAGCTCATCCATATCAATATTTTCTTCAACCAGCTTTGCCAGTCTATGGATTATTTTTTCCATATTCTCAATTTCACTGCTTTGAACCAATCCAAGATGTCTACTTTTTATTTCAATATCTTGATCTTTTGGTAAAAAGCCAAGAACCTTAACTCTTGTATTTCCTTCTATTGCATTTTTTAGTATATTGTAATGGCTCATAGAAGATGGTTTATTTATGATGACACCACTTACATTTATGTTTTTTAATTCTTTTAACCCATGGACTATAGCGGCAGCACTTCCTGCCATGCCATTGCACTGCATCACGATGATTACCGGACAATTCCCCAAAAGCTTTGAAATTCCAGCGGTACTGCCTTTTAATAAGTCATGAGAAGCACCATCATATAGGCCCATGACTCCCTCTATGATAGAAATATCTGCTGCATCGGAATATCTGGCAAGCATTTCCTTTATATCACTTTCATCCAAAAGCCATGAGTCAAGGTTAATACTTTTGACTCCGGTTATTTTGGTATGAAATGCTGTATCTATGTAATCTGGCCCTACCTTATATGGCTGTACCAATAACCCTCTTTTTTTTAGAGCCGCCATAATACCCATTGTAGCGGTTGTTTTACCTTGTCCACTGGAAGGAGCAGATATGATGATTCTTCCTTTGCTCATTGTTGTCCCTCCAATATATTCTCCAAAATATCACACATGACCTCGTTAGAAGTTCTATCTTTCACAGCCAGCCTTACATGATATTCTGTAAGATTATGAAAACCCTCTGGGGTTCTGATCAAAATCCCCGATTCTGTCATCTTTTCTTTTAGCTGCCAAGCATTCATATCTAAATTTAGAAGTTTTATAAGATGATAGTTTGCATAGGACTTGTATACTTTTATTTGTTTTATATTCTTCAATCGATCATAAACATATTGTCTTTCGGACTTTATCCATTCTCTTGAAGTGTTTATATAGTTCTCATCAAAAAAAACCGTTTCTCCTGCGATGACTGCCGCAGCATTAATATTCCACGGTTCTAATTTCGATTTAATGAATGTATTAATTTTTGTGTTATGACAAATTGCATATCCAAGTCTAATTCCAGGCATTCCAAAAAATTTTGTAGCGGCTCTAATAACCATTACATTGTCATATTTATCTACTAAATTTATCATGCTATTTTGGGGATAGTCATCAGTAAATTCTATAAAGGCTTCATCTACTATCAGATAGCTGTTTTTCCTTTTCAATTGGTCTGCTATGAATTGCATCTCTGAAAGCTTTATAAAACTTCCTGTTGGGTTGTTTGGGTTGCATATTACCATAACCATATCCGCTTTTATATAAGATACTATTTTTTCTACACTAAACGCTTCCTTTACCTCGTGATATTCACTCATATTGATAAAATCCATATTGCTTAATGCAGCCGCAGCACTATACTCAACAAAAGTAGGGCTAAGTGCTGCTCCATGACTGCAGCCCAAAGCTGAAATACCTTTATAGATAAGTTCAACAGCTCCATTTCCAACGGATATCATTTCTTTATCAATGTTGCCTAGATACCTTCCTAAATTTGCTCTTAATGCTCTATATTCGATATCAGGATATCTTGTAAAGTCTTCCAAGTTATTTATCAATTGTTTCTTAAAACTCTCTGGTATTCCAAGAGGGTTTATATTGGAGCTAAAGTCAAGCAGCTTCTTATTATAGTTGTATATATCTCCTCCATGAAAATTCATCGTATATATCCTCCCACTACAAGCATAACCATAGATAGAATTATTATCGTAATCAAGCTTACTGCGTACATAAGCTTATTCACCAGTATGATATCATCTTTATTTAAAAGCCTTTTTGGGTCACCCATTGTAGGCTTTACTACAGGCTTCCCAAAATACATATTTGTACCTCCAAGGACAACACTCATGGCTCCAGCGGCGGCGGCTTCCGGATATCCGCAGTTGGGACTGCTGTGATTTTTTCTATCTCTTATCATAATCCTAAAGCTTTCCTTATAGTCAAGCCTCAAAAACATTGCAGCAATAATCATAAATAAAGCTGTTAATCTGGCAGGGATATAATTCACTAAGTCATCAAATTTTGCTGATGCCCACCCAAAATCAATAAATCTTTCATTTTTATATCCAACCATGGAATCTAAAGTGTTTGCAGCCTTATATGCAAGAGCTAGTGGCGCGCCCCCTATAAACATATAAAAAAGTGGAGCAACAACCCCATCGGATGTGTTCTCTGCCACAGTTTCTACTGCAGCTCTTGTGATCTCGCTCTCATCTAAACACGCTGTATCCCTGCCAACAATATAAGAAAGCATTTTCCTTGCATTTTGAATGTCTTCAGATTTTAATTCTTTATAGACCTTCATGCTTTCATCCTTCAAACTTTTTGTAGCAATGCAGGTATACATGATTAAGATATTTACAACATGATAAAGCCATATGTGAATCGCTTTTGCGCCAAGCAAAATAAAATAAGCAATAAAAAATGTAAAAATCACCGTAGTAAGAGTAAGGAAAATTCCACTTATTTTTAAAGCCTTTGCTGACCTTGCAAACCTTCTGATATACGCTTCAAAGGCCATTATATATTTTCCTATCATTCTAACTGGATGCGGGAACCAGTGAGGATCACCAAAAACCACATCCATGAGATATGCAGCATATATGTGAATCATATACCGTTCTCAACAATCTTATATATTTGTTCCATATCCAAATGCTCTCTTACCAAATCTGCTAATTCATTGTACTGTTGATCTTTATGCTTCAAATAATCAAAATCTACATCATCTATGATTTCTAATCCTTTATGTACTCTCACTTTGTTTAAGAATCTTCTTGTAAAGATGGTATTATCAAATATCCCATGGATATATGTGCCGAATATTCTTCCATCTTCACTTATCACTCCATCTATTTCATCTACTTCTATATTGCTTCTTGTTCTAATCTTTAGCAAAGGCTTATCCTTTTCCACTTTTGTCTGCCCCATATGAATTTCATAGCCTGATATCTGACAATCAAAATATTCAACATAGCCCGAAGATAAAGTAGTGGTTTTATCTTGCAGAAAAATTGTATTGGAGTTTATGAGTCCAAGTCCTTCTACCGTTCCTTGGGACGATTCAACATTGAATGGATCTTCAATGGTTTTACCTAACATCTGATAACCTCCGCATATGCCAAAAACAAAGGCTCCCTCTTGATAGCTATCTTTTATCCCTTCGGCAAGGCCAGCTTCTTCCAGTGCCAACATATCCTCAATGGTATTTTTGGTACCTGGAATGATTATGATATCTGGCTTTCCAAGGTCACTTTTATTTTTAACAAATCTGATTCCAGCATCTTGAAACAGTTTTAAGGAATTAAAATCTGTAAAATTAGATATATGTTTTAGCCTTATAATTGCGATATCAATATCTCTTTCCGATTTTTCATCTTGCTTAAACCAATCGCTGACACTGTCTTCATCTTCTATATTCAGCTCAAAATATGGCACAACACCAAGTACCGGCACTTTTATGATCTCTTCCAGCTGTCTTAGTCCTGGCTCCAGTATTTCGAGACTCCCCCTGAATTTATTGATTATGACTCCCTTTACAAGATTTCTCTCGTCCTCATCAAGGAGCAGCATTGTGCCAGCTAAAGCAGCAAATACGCCTCCCTTATCAATATCTCCAACTAAAATGACAGGAGCTTTTGCAATTTTAGCCATACCCATGTTTACGATATCCTCTTTTTTTAAGTTTATCTCTGCCGGACTTCCAGCTCCCTCAATCACGACAATGTCACTTGCATCAGAAAGTTCATTGTATGTATCTGCTACCATTTCTCTTAATTGAGGTTTAAATTGAAAGTATTCTACAGCATCCATATTTTTATATACTTTCCCATTTAGTATGACTTGTGACTTTCTATCTGTGGTAGGCTTTAGAAGTATTGGATTCATTTTTGAAGACGGTGCCTTTTTGCAGGCTTCCGCTTGAATGACCTGAGCCCTGCCCATCTCATGCTCTTCATAGGTTATATACGAATTTAAAGACATATTTTGAGATTTAAAGGGATTTACATCAAAACCATCCTGAGTAAATATCCTGCAAAGGGCAGCAGTTATGATACTCTTACCTACAGATGAAGAAGTTCCCTGAATCATTAAACTTTTACTTTTCATCATCACTCATCCTTTATTATTCCAAATAGCAGTTAACCTTTCTAAATATGGCGCAGTCCTCATCCATTTCTATCAAACTATATTTTCCATGATCAAATACGAAGCTCCAATAGCCATCTTCCTTTAGGTTCAATAGTATAGAAGCTATTACTCTTAAACATCCTTGATGAGAAACAATAAGTATGGTTTTATTTCGATATTTGGATAAAATATCTTGCAGACAATCTTCCACTCTTTGATACATACTCATAAAGCTTTCACCCATTGGAGGTGCCGTTGTTTTCCATGCTGTACTCCATAAGTTCCAAAGTTCACTGTTTTCTTTTTGAATATCTATAAAATGTTTGCCTTCCCATTCTCCAAAATTCAGTTCTTTTAATCTTTCATCAATTACTATATCCTCAGATGTTTTTCCTGAAATGATGCAGGCTGTCTCTAAAGCTCTTTTTAAGGGGCTTGATATGACCTCATTAAATTTAACTTTACCAATTACTTCTCCCAGTGCCTTTGATTGATTTATGCCATTTGCATTCAAACTACAATCTGTAAAACCATAATATACACCTTTTGTATTTAATTCACTTTCTCCATGTCTCACAAGGTAAATCAAAGTCATATTATATAAACTCCTAACTGCAGCTATGCTGCACAAATTAAATTGAAAAGATGAAATCTTTTCAAACTAACCTCCAAATCAGTGCATAGGAGATTAAAAAAACAACTTCCATCACTTCATTGGCAGCGCCCAATGTGTCTCCTGTCATACCATCAATTTTTTTATATATATAATCCATATAAATAAGCATAATAACGCCACAAATCAAAAGTGAAATAATGCCCGAAAAACCTGAAATAATACCAATGAGGGTGAATCCAATTACCAGCCCCCCCATTGCTCTTAATTTGCTTGATTTCTCCATAAATAAGCTCCCCATACCTCCGCCAGTCCTTGCATCAGTTGAAAAACCGATAAATAAAGCTACCAAGGTCTTTGCTATCACTGGAGATAGTAGTATGGGAATCAATATAGTTTTATTGTTAAAGCTTTGCAGTATAGAAATTCTTAATAAAAAATCAAATAAAATAGCGATTGCTCCATTTGTTCCTATTCTGCTATCCTTCATAATCTCTAGCATTCTTTCCTTGCTTCTGGCAGAAAAAATCCCATCACAGGTATCAGCAAGGCCATCTATATGCAAAGCTCCTGTAATAATACAATTTGCTAGGATAGCGCATATGATGGGAAATAAACCGGAGGCAATATAATTAGCTCCCATATAAAAAATCGTATTAAAGGCACCAATAATCAATCCTACTATGGGAAAATATATGATGCCCTTGGCAAAATCTTCTTTATTGGCCTCTAGATTTATGTTTATTGGTATTCTAGTTAAAAACTGAAGAGTTAAAATAAATATTCTCATAATTATGTCCATGCTGAACAAGCTTCGCTTGTTTTTGTTGCACTAAGACGAACCTTGTTCGTCATGCAATTGAAAAACTTTGCATGGAGCCGGCACCTTCTTTCATATCTTTTCTGGTTTTTTCAACCTTCCTCACTCATCTCAAGAATGCTTTATCTTTACAGGTATTCCACAAACCACAAGATATACTTCATCACAGCACTGAGCAATTTGCCTGTTTATCCTGCCTGCAATATCTCTATAAGCTCTTGCTAATTTATTTTCAGGAACAATTCCCATTCCTAATTCATTTGTAACTATGATTACATCAGCATCTGTAGCATCGATTGCTTGAAGGAGTTTTTGTATTTCTTGATTTATTTTAACTTCCGCTGCTTCAAAATCCGCTGTTGTTGGCATATCATTATCAAGGCCGATGGCATCAAACAACAGGTTTGTAGCCATGATTGTTATGCAGTCAATCAATATGCCTTGTACATTTGCAGGCTTATTTATAAGAACTTCATCCAAATCCCTATAGCCTTCGTGGGTGCTCCACTCTTCCGGCCTAGATTCTCTATGTTTTTTCACCCTAAGCTTCATTTCTTCGTCAAAGGCTACAGCTGTTGCTATATATAAAATATCACCTTCAATATCTTTTGCCATCTCTTCAGCAAAGCTGCTTTTACCACTTCTAGCACCCCCTGTAACAAGAATCTTCTTATTCATTTATTTCTTCCTCAATTCTTCTAAATAATCATCATTTATTTCTGCCTCAGCAAAGGTTGCCATATTAGACATCATTTCACAGGAAGCCGATATGATATGAAAGGCAAGGGGACAGCCGCTTCCTTCTCCTAATCTCATGTTCAAGTCTAAAAGTGGTGACATACCTAGTTCATTCATTAATAAAGCAAACCCTGGCTCTGCTGAATTGTGAGAAGGTATCAAATAATCTTTTACGAGTGGATTGATCTTACATGCAACAAGTGCAGCAGCTGCTGATATAAAGCCATCTATCAATATAGGTATTCTATAGTAAGCTGCTCCTATGAAACAACCTGCCATACCAGCTATATCAAACCCTCCAACTTTTGAAAGCACATCAATCACATCATTATTGTCAGGATTATTTATTTCTAACGCTCTGCTAATAGCTGCCTTTTTATTTTCAAATCCTTTATCCGTAAGGCCTGCACCTCTTCCTACAGCAGTTTCAATACTACAGCTTGTTAAGCTTATCAGTACAGCACTGCTTGTGCTGGTATTGCATATGCCCATCTCCCCTGTACCAAGCAAAGAATATCCCTCTTCTTTAGCTATTCCCACCATTTCAATGCCTATCTCTATAGCCTTAAAGGCCTCAGCTCTTGTCATCGCTGGTCCTTTGGATATATTCCATGTGCTTTTCCTGATTTTTTTATTTATTAGCCCAGGATATTCAATATCATCGTTAATTCCAATATCAACTACCTTCAGATCTGCTCCTGCATGCTTCGATAAAAAGCCGACCCCTGTAATTCCTTTTATAAAATTTATCGTTTGCGCAACTGTTATAACTTGGGGACAGGAACTTACTCCCTCTTCAAATATACCATTATCTGAACACATTACAATTGTACATTTCTTATCTACTTTGTTGATGATATTTCCTGTTATACCTGATAGCTGTACAGCTATGCTTTCTAATTTGCCTAAACTACCTGGAGGTTTCGCAAGAAAGTCTACTCTTTTTTGAGCCTCTTGCATTGCATCCTTGTATAAAGGCTTAATACCATTTATAGCTTCGCTAAATAATTTCAATTCATGTCACGCTCCCCCAAAAAATAAATCCCGTACTAAGAGTACGGGATTATATATACAAATATACTAATTCCTTCCCCTCCCTCCGAAGGTAGAACATTTCATATACGGCAGGTTTCCTGACTAATGGATCATCTTACTTTCTCGCCTTCTCGGTTTACCCAATGGCATTTAGATTTCATACCCATTTACAGTAGCGGGGGCTGTAACGGATTTACACCGTTTTCCCTTTTAACTCTTATAGAGCACCACACATTTTTATCCAAGCTATTCAATTATATTCATTATATTATTATGTATGTTTATAGTCAATAAAATATATGAGGACCTATGACTTTCCTCGGCTATACCCTCAAGCCTGCAACAAACTTTTCAATTCTATTCATAGCCACTTCAATTTTATCCATTGGCAAAGTATAGGAGCATCTTATATATCCTTCTCCGCATTCTCCGAACTCGTAGCCTGGAACAGCAGCAACCTTCTCCTCCTTAAGCAGTCTATCACAAAATTCTTTTGAATTTAGTCCAGTGTCTTTTATAGATGGAAACACATAAAAGGCGCCTTTTGGAGCATAACACTTTAACTTCATTTCTTTCAATCTTTTTATGATATATTTTCTTCTTTCATCGTAAATAGATGCTTTTTCCTTTATATAGTCATCCGCATTTTCTAGGGCTTCTATTGCAGCATATTGTGAAATACTTGGGGCATTTATTATTACATATTGATGTACTTTAAGCATTGCATCTATTATTTCCGAAGCTCCACAA
>JAUQXG010000559.1 GCA_030834765.1 Lutispora sp. | reverse complement strand
ATAAGTTTAAACTAGTGAATGATAGGTATGGACATCAAAAGGGTGATGAGGTTTTACAAAATGTAGCTAGTATTGTCATGGATAATGTTAGAGAAACTGATATTTGTGCTAGATATGGGGGAGAAGAATTTATTTTGTTGCTTCCCGATACGGATTCCCAAGGTGGTAAAAGTTTGGCAGAAAAGCTTAGGAAAAAGATTGAAAGCTCAAAATTATTAGGCTTTAATAGCTCACTTACAGTAAGCATCGGTATCGCATCCTTTCCAGAGAACAGTATATGGGAAAAGGATCTTGTAGAGAAAGCAGATAAAGCATTATACTTTGCGAAGGAGAATAATAGGAATAGGAGTGTCATATATAAATCCAATATGTCAAATATCGTAAAAAGCATAGATAAGCTATCAGGTATTATTAGTGGAAATATGGTAGAGGATCAGAGAAATGTAGAAACTATGCTTGAAATATTTGATCTGGTCAGAAAGCGTGATATTTCAATTGAAGATAAGCTGTTTCAATTTCTAGGAAGAGTGATAGAAATATCAGAGTCTGATGTAGGTGGTATCATAGATATAAAGGGAGAAGCAGTTGAAAGAGTTATCTGTAGAAAAAACCATGATGAAAAAGTATTGGATAATATGGACTACAACAAAGAGCTATTAAATAATTGTATAAAAAGAAAAAGAGGCGAATTTCTTATTGATTGGGTCAATTACCTTGATATTGATGCAATAACAAATATACCTAATTGGCAGTCAGTAATAACAGTACCTATGATAGTGGAAGATTCGGTAAAAGCAGTGCTTTATTTATCTATTTCAATTAAAAGAAAGGAATTTGATGCGCCTACTTATAACTACATAAGAACCCTTTTTGATATACTTTCAATTATATATTAAGGGTATTTAAAGATAAGTTTGAATATTAAGGCTTGGAATTGTATAATTTATATATAATACAAGCCAAAAATTTTGGAGGGATTTTATGAATACATCAAAGAATGGTATTAGAAAGCTTCTTGCAATAATAATACCTTTACTGGTTATCATATTAGTTTTTTTTAGCAGCATAGCTAGTTATATTTTAGATTATCAATGGTTTAAAGAACTAAATTATACGGAAGTATTTTTCAAAAAACTTTTAACTCAGGTAAAGTTTTTAGTACCTACCATGATCGTGCTTTTCACTTTATTTTATACATTCATCCGATCCATTAATGCTCATTCTGTTAAGAAGAGTGGAGCGATCCTTTCCATAGAGGAAAAGCGATTAAGAAGCAAAGTGATGATCATTATATCTATAGGAACTTCTTTGCTTCTTTCCATAGTATTTGTAAATCAGATATGGTATGATTTTTTGATATTTATAAATAAGAGTACTTTTAACATCGCAGATCCAGTATTTTCAAAAGACATTGGTTTTTACATATTTACATTACCCTTCCTGGATAAGATATATAGCTTTTTATTAGGATTAGTAATGATTTTAGCGCTTATTACGGTGGCATATAATTTAGCATTTGGACTGACAACAAAGCAACCTCGAAAAGAGATGTTTGATGAAAATGTTACAAACTTATTTACACCTAAAGTAGCATATACAAATATAATAGAAGCTGCATACAAACAGCTTGCCATACTAGGGGCAGCATTTTTTATGATATTGGCTTTTGGATTTTATTTGAGAACTTTTCAACTGTTATATGCTTCGAGAGGAATCGCATATGGGGCAGGATATACTGATATAAGAGTAAGCCTTCCATCTTATTATATTTACGCAGCTATAAGTATTCTATCTGCGATTTTAATCCTATTTTCATCCGTAAAAAAGAAAATAAGATTTGCTGCGTTAGGCCCTATGCTTTTAATCGTGGCAATTGTCGGGTCTGGACTAATATCAACAATTGTTCAGAATGTAATAGTTACCCCAAATGAATTATCAAAGGAAGAGAAATATCTCCAACACAATATTGACTATACAAATTATGCTTATGGTCTTGATAAGGTTACAATAAAGCAATTTGAAGTAGCCCAGAATTTGACTAGAGAAGATATTGACAAAAACGATGTAACCATAAGCAATATTCCTGTTAATGATTATAGGCCAGCTAAAGACATATATAATCAAATACAAGGACTTAAAACCTATTATACCTTCAATGATTTAGATATCGATAGATACATGATTGATGGTATATATAGGCAGGTTTTCATATCTGCCAGAGAATTGAAAGTGGAAAATATACCGAAGCAGTCTGGAGAAATCGCAGCATCATGGATAAATAAGTATTTAAAATACACACACGGATATGGTATAGCTATGTCTCCGGTAAATGAAGTTACTTTTTCCGGACAGCCAAGACTTTTTATTAAAGATATGCCTATTGAATCTGAAATAGATATAAAAGTAGATAGACCACAAATATACTTTGGTGAAAAAACATCCGGGTTTGTAATAGTCAACACAAGAGAAAAAGAATTTGACTATCCTACAAGCGACTTGAATGTGGAAAGTGAATATGCAGGCAATGGCGGAATAAAATTAAACTTTTTAAATAAGATCTTATTTGCAGTCAGAGAAGGGAATATGAATTTCCTATTGTCTCAGGATATTACACCAAATAGTAAGGTTATAATAAATCGAGATATCATGACTAGAGTTCAAAAAATTGCACCTTTTCTGGTATTTGATGAAGATCCATATGTAGTAACAAGTGAAGGAAAGCTCTATTGGATCATTGATGCTTTCACTACAAGCAACAGATACCCCTATTCAGAGCCAATTAGTGAACAGACATCTACCAATTACATAAGGAACTCTGTGAAAGTTGTAATTGATGCATATGATGGAACTGTAGATTTTTATATAGCAGATAAAGAGGATCCTTTGGCGAAAACTTATTCCAATATTTTCAAGACTCTTTTCAAATCACTGGAAGAAATGCCAGCAGATTTGAGGTCGCATATTAGATATCCTCAAACCATGTTTGATATACAATCAAATATATATAAAAAGTATCATATAAAAGAAGCGAGAGAGCTTTATAATAAAAGTGATATTTGGGATATTGCCACACAGATATATGGAAGTGCTGGGGCAGAAGCACAGACGGTAGAATCTACTTATCTAATTATGAGACTTCCGGATGCGCAAAAGGAAGAATTTTTACTTATGGTACCCTATACACCACAAAGTAAAACAAATATGATTTCTTGGCTTGCGGTGAAAAATGATGGAGAAGATTATGGAGAAATGATTCTTTATAGATTCCCATCAGGCAAGACTGTAGAAGGACCTATGCAAGTAGAAGGTATAGTAAGCCAGGATGTAACCTATAGTAACACCATGAACCTTTTGACAACTGGGGGTAATGCACAAATCGTGAGAGGTAACATGATGGTAATCCCTGTAGAGGATTCTGTGTTATATGTAGAGCCGATATATGTAAGAGCAAGCAATGCAACATCACTTCCTGAGCTTAAGAAGGTAATATTATTTTATGAAAATCAAGTAATACTAGAGGATACGCTGGAAAAAGGGCTGGCTAGGATGTTCCCACAACCTAATGGAAATACATCAAAGCCACAGCCACAAAACCCTATAGAAACAGGGACTGATACCTCAGCACAGTTAATAATAAGAGCAAATACCATATTCACAGAAGCTCAAAACGCACTAAAAGCAGGGAATTGGGCTGAGTATGGAAATAAAGTGAATGAACTTGAGGGAATACTTCAAAAGTTAAATGAGATGTCTGGTTTAGAGACAAAACCTGAAGTGCCTGAAGCACAACAATAACGGAAGGCGGTTTGTAGATGGAAGAGAAAAAGCAAGAAAGAATGTCCACTTTTGAATTAATGGCAAAGTTGTTTGAAAGTCTTGCTGAAGAAGTTATTGACAAATTTGGAGATGAAGGAAAAAAAGCAATTGAAGATGCAGTTTTCAAGTTTGGCGTAAAAAGAGGGCAAGGAATAAGAGAAAATGTACAAAAATCTGGAGAGCCATTAACATTTGAAAACTACCTCAAGTTTTATGACATGGAAAGATCCAGTGACTTTAAGGCTGATACCAGTATTGGAGAAGATTATATAGACCAACATATCACCATCTGCCCCTTAGGAAACACATGGGCTAAGGATGATATGAGGGAGATAGGAAAGCTGTATTGTGATAATGTGGATAAGGGGCTAGCTCATGGCTATGATTCCGAAATCGTGTATAATCTTGAAAAGCACGTATTAAGAGATGCAGACCACTGCTATCTAAAATTTCGAAGAAATAAATAATAGAATTATTGGAATATTATAAAAAAAGTTTCGTTAACATAACGAAACTTTTTTTTAATTTCAAAACTACAAATATATATACAAAGTTGTAGAATAGTAATTATGGATAATAGATTAAAAAACCAGTTGGAATTTGTAGAATAATAGTCCATGCAGTTTTAGGGGATATATACATGGAGGACTTATATAATCCCTAATAGTGGAATTGGAGATGTAGATATTTGGATAAGCAGCTTTACAGCATAATGAATGAAATTATAAGTACAGTGATTAAGTATGCAGTTTTGACAGCTATAATAATGGTAATTTTATTTAATAAAAATTAT
>JAUQXG010000558.1 GCA_030834765.1 Lutispora sp. | reverse complement strand
ATTGCATATCCATCCTTGGTAATCTTCGATGACTCACCCACTAAAAGTCTTTTTACTGTTCCGCCTATCTCGATTGTTATATATGACTTTTCTCCAATTTCAGTGTTTTGTAATATCCCTACTATGGTTTTTTGCTTGCTTTCTCCATTGATGGCAGTAACTTTTCCATCTGCCAGTACCAATGTCAAAAGATCTCCGTCTCTAAACTCCCAAAAATTAATGGTTTTGCCATCTAAAGTACATTTAATACTTGTTGTTACGCTATAAGTCTTGGTTTGTCCTGGCTCTCCATTTTCTCTTAATTTCATATCAAAGTTTTGGAATTCAGGTCTTGATTGTACAAAATATCCTTGTACCCCGTTGGCAGGTACTGAAATTTGATTTTCATCAGGATCTTTTGTTTCTCCCACAGTTACACTGCCAGTAACGCTTCCTTTTCTTCCATACACTTGACTTGACATATCAATCAATTTTGCAAAAGCACTTCTCTTTACTGTGTCTCCTGGGTTGAAGTTTCCTCCAAAAATAGATGGATTGTCTAAAATCCCATTATTTATCAAGTATTCTATATGAGGTACATATATATCCCCTATCAAAAGTGCATCTTTATATCCAAGCTTTGAAGGGCTGGCCTTTTCTGCTTTCACCCCAAAAGCCTTTCCCAGATACATGCAAACATCTTTTTTCTTCGTCAGCCTCATGGTTTGAAAAGCTTCTAAATCATACTCGCTTATAATACCCTTTTCCATGCAAAATGCTGCATATTTGGCAGCAGCCTCTGGCACTTTATTCTTTTCAAGAACAGCAGTAAATTTTACTTTAATAGAAGTTAAATCTGCTTTATCCGCTTCCAGAAGCTTAGCAATGGCTACCAGGGTGTCATAGTTTTCCATATCCGTATCAGGGTTAAACTTTGTAGCAGAGACTCCACTCATATACCCATTGTCTACTGCATTCTTTATGTATTTCTCAGCCCAATGGCCTTTTATATCCGTAAATTTGGATGAATCTGTATCTGCATAGATATTGCAGAACAAAAACATTACGCATAGTATACTGGCAAAAATTGATTTTTTTGATAAACCTTTCATTTTCTCCTCCTTTAATTCTACATAGTTATGTTATTTTTGGAACAAGTTGGCCAGACATTCGTCTAACCCATTGAAAACTTTTTCATCACTATTTATAATATATTCTGTGTAAATATTGTTTTTCCTGCTAAAAGATGACATAATATAACTCTTTTTCATTGACGGAGGGGCAAAGCGATAGGTATACTTGAGGTATAGGGACAAGATTGGGGTGCCTGGCACCTCGAGCCTGACACTCTACCCAATCGGATTACCCTAGATAATAACCAGGAGGCGATACTTTTGTCGAAACGTAAAATCTTATGTATCTTTCTAACCTTTTTTATTCTGTTTTCCTCTATTCCCTTTCGTCCTGTCAGCGCTGACAGCATCAGCAAAGAAGCTTCCGCTTGTCGGGATCTGGATATACTGATTGGTTCTGATGCTACAGGGGTCACCTCTAGCTATCTTGCTACTACACCAGAGCGGTCTCAAGCTTTAATTATTTTTCTCAGACTGAAAGGACTATACATGACCGCAGGGTCTGAGAACTCTGACACAAACTTTAAAGATGCCTATACACATTGGGCAAAAGCATACCTTGGATATGCAAAAAATAATCCTGACCTTGGGTGGATAGGTCAACCAGATGGAAACTTTGCTCCATCTGACAAAATCAATGCCAAAAGCTTTTACAAAATAATGCTTGAAACTCTAGGCTATAAGCAAGGTACAGACTTTGCCTATGATGATACTTTAGTAAAAGCACAGCAATTAAAAATCATACAAAGCGCAGCAGCTATTAATCAAATAACCAATTTCACTATAAACGATGTAGCAATCGCAATATACAACACTTTAAACACTTCAATCAAAGGCTCTAGTAAAAAGCTGATAGACCAGATGATAGAAGAAAAGATCATCACTGCCGAGAGTGCTTTAAAAGCAGGCTTTACCATAGCTACTACACCTGTAGGAGTAAAAAACTTCAAAATCATCAATAACAACAGGCTTCAACTAGAACTTGAGCAAAGCATAACAATCAATAAAAATGATATAGAAATCATCAATGAAAAAGATGATTCCAAACTCAATGTAATATCAGTAAATAGCAACAATAGCATCACAGATATCACTACTTCTGATGCAATAGCCTTTAATAAATATATTATAAAAATAAATACACAAACACCTACCAATAATTTAGCAGTGAAAAACTATGAAAATACATATGTTGCGCCTCCAAAGGACGTGACGAAACCCACAGCCACTGTAGAAATTAGTGATAGCAACGAAATCATTGTAACCTATAGCGAAGAGGTGGATAAAGCTACAGCAGAAAACATATCCAATTATGTGATTCAAAATGATTTACCTATATCCCAAGCGAAACTTGATACAACCGGAAAAAAAGTAATACTTACCACAATAAAAAGCCAAACAGAAGGATATCTATACTGGATTACAGTACAAAATGTATCAGATATATCTGGCAATATGATGGACAAGTATGAATATAGGTTTGCAGGAATAGCTAGAGATACCTCCAAGCCTTACATTGTATCTTTGACTTCAGAATCAAATAAAACCATATCCATCGTTTTTAGCAAAAAAGTGAATGAGGTCACTGCTCAAAATACTGCAAACTATTCTATAGATAAAATATCTGTCACGGATGCAAGACTTCAAGAGGATGGAAAAACAGTAAAGCTAACCACTACAGAGCAATCCGCTTCTGTATTATATAAAATAAATGTACAAAATATATCAGATAAATATGGCGTATACATGGACAGACATCAAAGAAACTTCACAGGTTCAGCTGGAGATTCTACAAAGCCTAGAGCTACTGCTTTAGTAATCGCCAGCAACGAAGTTATGATAAAATACTCAGAAAAAGTTGATAAAACAGCTGCTGAAGATGTATCAAACTACTCTATAGATAAGGGACTTGAAGTCATAAAAGCAGTGATGGATGACAGCGGAACCATCGTCAATCTTTTGACTTCAAAGCAAACCTCTGGAACACTATACTCCATAGGAATATCAGGTGTACCCGATCTTTTTGGAAATATGATAGACTATTATACCTCACAGTTTGGTGGAATGTCTGAAGATGCTACACCGCTAAACTTCACTGCCAGCAGCAGTACAAATAAAGTAATCATCACCTTTAACAAAAGGGTTGAAAAAGCCAGCGCTGAAAATATAATGAACTACTTGTTTGATAACAATCTGGGAGCGCCAGCAAAAGCTACTCTAGACAGCACTGGCAAAATCGTAACTTTACAAACTGCCGGACAAATCAGCGGGAAGCTTTATTCTATAGATGTACGGAATATCACAGATAGCTTTGGAAATATAATATCTACCAATGATAATATCTCGAAGAAATTTTTCATCGGTACAGGAAGCACCAGCCAAAACATTGCTTCATTAAAAACCATCGTGACAATAGATTCTTGTACAATTGATCTGATTTTTGACACAGAGCTTACAGAAGAAGAATTGGTAGATATGTCCGTGATCATTGCTACAGAAAATGATAAATATTTCTCCCCTCCGTCAGGACTGCAATATAAAAAGTATTTTGCAGATGGCAAAAGTACCGTAAGAGTGCAGTTTAAAACCGCTAGCTCCACTGTCCCTGTGCTTTTCACATCAGGAAAAATTTATGAGCTG
>JAUQXG010000557.1 GCA_030834765.1 Lutispora sp. | reverse complement strand
TTGCTATATATAGACTTGGATTTTCATGGAATGAAGTTAGAGAAGGTATTTCCGATAATATAATCAGCACAATGCAAGCAATAATGATACTTGGTATTATCGGTATGATTATTGGTACTTGGATACTTGGTGGTATAGTACCTACACTTATATATTATGGTCTGCAAATCCTATCACCAGGATTGTTCTTAGTTGCTTCATGCATTCTTTGCTCTATTATATCCCTTGCAACTGGAAGCTCCTGGACTACGGCTGGTACTGTAGGTATTGCGCTTATGGGTGTTGCTGCTGGTCTTGGGGTTCCTGCTCCAATGGCTGCAGGTGCTCTCATATCAGGTGCATACTTTGGAGATCAAATGTCTCCTCTTTCAGATACAACGAATCTAGCTCCAGCTATAGCAGGATCAACACTATTTGATCATGTTAAACATATGGCTTTCACTACTGGTGTCAGCATGGTTATTGCGCTTATTGGTTTCGGTGTCCTAGGTATGAGATTTGCAGGAAAAGCTCTTGATACAGCTGCAATCAACTCCCTTCTTGACCTAATGAAACAAAACTTTAATATCAACCCATTACTTCTTCTTGTTCCAGTTCTAGTAATAATTATGGTTGCTAAAAAGATGCCTGCTGTACCGGGCCTATTCATTGGTACACTTCTTGGTGGTATCGCAGCTATGATATTCCAAGGTAAAAGTTTTGCTAATGTAGTTGTTTCTATGTGGAGTGGTGTTGTCTCCGAGACTGGCAATGAAGTCCTAGACAAACTTCTCTCAGGAGGCGGTCTATACAGTATGTTCTGGACTATCTCATTAATATTCAGTGCATTGACCTTTGGTGGTATTCTTGAAAAAACTGGAATGTTGGATGTTCTTGCAAAAAAGATTCTTTCCTTTGCAAAGAGCACAGGTGCTTTGGTTACCGCTACTATTTTCTCCTGTATTTTTGTTAATACTTTAGCTGGCGACCAGTACTTGGCTATCGTGCTTCCAGGTAAAATGTACAAGAATGAATTCCATAAAAGAGGTCTTGCTCCAAGAAATCTTTCAAGATGTTTGGAAGATGCAGGTACATTGACATCTCCCCTAATCCCTTGGAATACTTGCGGTGCGACAATGTCAACTTATCTTGGAGTTCCAACTATTGAATATATTCCTTATTGCTTCTTAAACCTAGTGAATCCAGTAGTTTCAATAATATTTGGATTTACTGGAATAACAATGATGAAGCTTGAGGATGATCCATCAGCTCCAGAATATATAGCTACAAAAAAGAATAAAGGTATACCAGCTTAATAGATGGATTTTAGCCCCTACTGACTTAAGGCCAGTAGGGGCTAATTTTTAAAAAATCTTTCATATATACTATTAAAACCAGGTTAATTATGGCAAAATAGTATATAAGGAGAAGTGATTATATGAATACCATAAGTTTTAAAGTTTTCTCATTATGTAAAGAAATAGGTTTAAACAAAATAGCAACTCATTTTGGAATAAACAAGAATTTCAATTGGGTGGACTTCTTAAGTCTTGAAGAAGATCATTTAAAAGGAATAGTTAAAGAACCAGCCGGAAAGATGGTTAATGTTTTTCCTTTTGGAAGTGTTGTTTTTATTAACTTACAGCATCATGAAATAGTCGATATCGTTAACTATTTAAAAAAGATAGAAAAAAACCTAGATTCTCCAAGCTACGATTTTACAGATGACTATAAGCTTGAGATCACTGATGATGAAGAAATCATAAATTATGACAGTATGCTTGTAAAAAACTTTGATGAGTACCACACTGATATTCTTTCCATAGTCCTAGCGAAATCTGTGGCTCTTGAAAAAGTAGAAAATGATACTGAAAATATATTGGATGAAATTGAATCAGTTATATTGCTATTAAAAGAAGGCAAGCTCAATTCAAGAGATGAAAAGCTTGCGAAAACTTCTGCACGAATATTAAGCTTTAAATATAACATGATATCCTATATCATGCTTCTTGACAAACCCGACATTACTTGGGATAATCAGGCTGCTGAAGAATTATACATAAAATTGTCTCATCTATTTGAGCTAAATGATAGATATGATAAAATACAAGCGAAAAGCGAAACCTTGATGGACATCGTGCAAGTATTTACATCCCTAACCCATCAAAAAAGAGGTGATAAGCTTGAGTGGATGGTTATCATACTGATTGGTATAGAAATCGTATTGACCTTAATAGATTTTTTCTTTTTCAAATTATAAAGAAGGCATTATAAAATATGGCGCCATTTATGGCGCCTCCATATATTCATGGATCAATTCATTATCCAATTCATATTTTATTTTCAACTTGCTAATAAATTTTTCAATATCAAAGTTTTCATAATAACCTTTTAAAACAATATCTAAGCCATTCAAAGCTGAAGTTATATCTGATAAGTCAAGTTCGCCTTTTTTTATTGCATCATTGAATTCGTCAACATCTACTACATAATATTTACCATCAACCTTACTGATAAAATCTAAATATAAATCCTTGGAATTCCAGTATTCGTTATACTTTTCAACCTTTAGCATATCCACATAGTACTTATATAAAAAACTAGGCTCTGACTTTGGATGATCTGATAAATATAATTTATATATCCCAATATTTTCTTTTGGGAATAAAAAGTATTCAACTTCTTTAAAATTAATATTATCTATATACTTTCGTTTATAATATAAAAAATCATTATAAACGATCATCTTATCTATTTTATAGTCATGTTTTCTTCCATCTTTTCTAACACTTTCCACCATAGATTTGAAGTCAATAATAGTATGTTTCATTTGCTTCCTCCATAAAATATATATGGTCATTAAAATCAGTATAATATATAACTTAACTTATTTCAAACACTTTATAACTAAAGCTTCCATAGACATAAATGCTGATTTATGATATTATTATCCTAAAGAAAAACATTCCTGAGATGCTCGAAAAGCCTATTATTTTGAACCTACAGTATGCATCAGGGAATCTTTGTACACTTTATAATGTTATGCCCTACTTATTTTAATTAATATTTTCAGGGGAAAACAAAAGATTGTGTCAAGATACCCACCTAGTCAAGGCTAGGTATCAAAATATAGGTGAAACGACATTTTGGGATTAAGATTGATGTAAATTTAAAAACTCCAGTTATCTGGAGTTTTTAATTATTTGTTTTTATATAGCTAAATCCCTAATTTATTCTATATAGTCTTCGTATTCTTTCGTTTGGCAAATGCAAGAATACCACCCATTGCAATTGATAAAAATGATGCCATTAATACTCTATATTCTGGTGCTAAAAGAAATGTTATAGTATGAGCCGGTATCCAAAAAATTGGGATAGTTTTTAATATTACAAAGCTTATAAATCCATTCCAGTCAATTTTACCAATCACATCCTTCAACTTAACTTTAAATATATTTTCAAGTTTTCCTTCCCCAAGATCTATAAAAGTATCAGTAACTCTATGGAATGTCATAAATGTTGGAGCAAATATCAAATTCATAAATGCACTGGTGAAGAATGCAAAGCCAAGCTTCGAGGCTATCCCTTCACCCATATAAGGTAAAAGACCTTTGCTCATAGCAGCCGTAACACCACTTGCAAAAATATCGAATATAATAACGAATGTCATTCCTATAAAACCCCATACTATTATTCTATATAAAACACCAGTAGGTTTTCTCCAATTTCCTGCAGCTATTCGTAGAGCCATTAATTCTCCCATGGTAGCAAGTATTGCAACTTTTATGAAACCCATTATATAAGGATGCGTTTTGGTAGCTGAGAGAAATGCAACGTGTGTACTTGGATAGACTAAAATAAATATTACTGCCGCTAATGCTGCCATCCATAAAAAATCATACTTTTTCATTTTTTTGTGCCCTCCTTTAAAAATAATAACATTTACATTATACAAAAATTTTGAAAAATATTCATCATATTTTTGTATGTATTAAACAGTCTCATTATAGTATCATAGTATAAGACAAATAAATAAGTTGAATGATTGGGGGTTTTTTTATGGAAGAAATAATCGGAAAATATTTCATTTGTAATGGAAATAAACTTGATATATATCAATTCAGTGAATCGAATATAAAAAATAGTTCGCCTTCTATATATGAGGTTATAAGAGTTATTGATGGAGTCCCCTTATTCCTTGAACAACATATGGAAAGATTGCACAAATCAGCCTCAAGGCTTAATTACTCCATAGAAAATATCACGGATGAAATAAAAGTAAATATATTAAATCTCATTTCTATCAATAATGAGCCAGATAAAAACTTAAAGCTAATCGTATATCATTTAGAAAGTAAAAAAGCAGAGTATAAAATATACTTTATAAAAAGTTCATACCCAACCATTGATCAATATCAAAACGGTGTTCATTCTGTATTATACTATGCTGAAAGAGCTCATCCTACTATTAAGCTTATAAACACAAAATTTAAAAGTGAAGTGGCACATCTGCTGGAACATTCTAATGCTTATGAAGCATTACTTGTAAATCAAGATAATTACATAACCGAAGGAAGTAGATCAAATTTATTTTTTATAAAATCAAATACCATTTATACTAGCCCGGCAAAGAATGTTTTACCTGGTGTTACAAGGACGAATATCATAAATCTTTGTAATGACTTAGATATTTCTATCACAGAACAACCTATTTCCATAAATGAATTAATCTACTTTGATGCTCTTTTCATGACTGGAACCTCGCCAAGGATTCTACCTATATCCTCCATTGATGATATGAGATTTGCATCATCTAAAAACCCTATCTTAAAACTATTAATAGATGAATTTGATAAATATATAAATAAATATATAGAAGCAAAGAAATAGAATAGGTTTTCCTATTCTATTTCTTTAAGGATTTTCTTACCTTCACTATAAAATTCAGCCATCATTTCAGCAGGAACAAACAGTCCCCCTGTTGCCCAAGCGATATGAGTTATCTTTGCCTCATCTATTTTATTTTGCTTCAAGTTTTCTACATAATCAGAATCTAATATTCTCAGTGGTCCAAGAAGTCCTGGTGTCGCACTAGGTTCTATTTTAATATTTTCGCTATCTCTTAGCATTGCTAATAATTTATAAAGCTCATCATCATCAACCGTATAAATCCCACTTAGTATATTTTTTATATAACTTCCTACAAATCCTGAAGCTCTACCTACTGCCAGTCCATCTGCATCGGTTATATTGTCGATTCCAAAATCTTGTACACAAACTTTATCATTTTCACCTGTAAGCAAACCTATGAGCATGCAAGGTGAATGTGTAGGCTCTACAAAGAAACAATGTACAGCATCTTTAAAAACATGCTTAAGTCCAAAAGTAATTCCGCCAGGAGCGCCACCAACACCGCATGGCAAATAGACAAATAAAGGATTATTTTCATCAATTTTGATTCCCATACTATCAAGCTGTTTTTTTAGCCTTAGTGCCGCCGTACTATAGCCTAAAAACAGATTTTCCGAATGTTCATCGTCAACAAAATAGCTCATTGGATCTGTCATAGATTGCTTTCTGCCTTCTTCTACAGCTTTACTGTAATCTGAAGCATATTCTATTACTATTACGCCTTTACTCCTTAGTAAATCCTTTTTCCATTGCTTTGCATCTGCTGACATATGTACAGCGACTTTGAAGCCTATTGCAGAGCCTATTATACCTATACTTAGCCCAAGATTACCTGTAGATCCCACTGCAAGAGAATAGTTGCTAAAGAAGCTTTTAAAACGTTCTTCTGCCATAATTGAATAATCATCTAAAGGGTTTAGCATTCCACTATCAATAGCTAAATCTTCTGCGTGTTTTAAAACCTCATATATCCCACCTCTTGCCTTTATAGAACCTGCTACAGGTAGAGAGCTGTCGCATTTAAGCAAAAATCTCCCTTTCAAATCAAATCCATAATATTCTTCTAATACTTCTTTCATCTTTAGGATTTCAGCAAGTTCAGACTCAATGATTCCATTTCTTAATTTTGTCTCGGGGAAAAGTTTCACTATAAGAGGAGCAAATCTCTCCCACCTTTTTTCAGCCTCACTTATGCTATTCATAGAAAGTGAAAGCTCTGATAAGGCAATCTCTGCTTTGGACAAATCATCATTAAGCCATAAAACTTCCTTTAGTTCAATAATGTCTTTTAGTAATGGAAACTTTTTTATCAGATCTTCAACCATATTGAATCAGCCTCCTTTATTACTTTTATTTCTGAATAAAATTAATCTTCTTATTATTTATTCTACCATATTTTTATTATAAATTCATTTCGGACAAACGCATATGCTAAACCTTCCTCATATAATAAAAAGAATAGTTTTCTTATCGTTTTTTTAACAGCATTATTATAAAAATCGTATTAGATCGGGGTGAATCTAGATGGCTTATTCAGAAAGAGAGCTGCTTGCTCGCTTAATAAAATGCGAGGCAGGTGGCGAAGGTGACAATGGAATGAAAGCTGTAGCTGCCGTGGTAATGAATAGGGTTAACGTACCTGGAGGTGAATATCAAAGACTAGGTCAAGGTAACTTAAGAAATATTTTGAATCAGAGAGGTCAATTTGACTGTATGACATCTGTTTTAGGGGGAAACTTTAATGCTCAAACAATATGGGCTAATCCTCCAGAACAAATTCATTATGATATTGCTGACTGGGCTTTAGCTGGAAATGCATTTTCATCAATTGGAGAAGCCTTATGGTATTTCAATCCATTTCAGCTAGTCTGTCCAGTAACCTTCCCTAGAAATGGTTCAGGAAGTATTATAAACAAAATAAACCTACATTGCTTCTATATCCCGACTGCAGCTTATTGGAGAACTTAATTGAAAGGAGATGCTCTGATGCTCAATCAAATTCCAAGAAGACAAATATTAGAAAATACTGCTCAAATTCAAGACACAAACATAGGTAAGAACTCTGGAAGACCTGTTGATATGCGTGAATATAATACTCCAATGCCTACTCAAAGGCCAATGCAAACTCAAAGACCAATGCAAGCTCAAGATCAAAATTTCACGCCTGTATCACCTACCCCAGCTGATATTCCACAAACAAACTATACACAAGTTGAACCATCACTACAAGTAACACCATCTGTTGATTTCACAGGAACACAGATAGGAATTCCAGTTTTTGATCCAGAATTTACCCAAGGTTATTTAAGGCAAAACATAGGTGCAAAGGTAAAAGTAGAATTCCTTATCGGAACCAATATGTTTATTGACAGAGAAGGTGTACTTGTTGATGTAGGAATAAGCTTTATTATCATTAATGAAACTGAAACAGATGACCTACTTCTTTGCGATATCTATTCTATTAAATTTGTTAGATTTTATAGGTAATAAATATAAAAAGCGTTTTCTTAAAAGAAAACGCTTTTTATATTTATTAATTACTAATTACTAATTGTTTTAATCTTATCTGTAGAAGCTGCGTTGATATCGCCTTCCCATAGATATTTCTTCGTTTCTTCAACTATTACACCACTCAATAAGAGTAGAGACACTAAGTTAGGAATAGCCATCAATGCATTCATGGCATCTGCTAAGTCCCAAACAAATGCTAAAGATGTTATTGATCCTACAAATACAGCAATTACCCATAATACTCTGTATGGAAGTATTACTTTTTTGCCTAATAGGTACTCTGCTGCTCTCTCTCCATAATAAGACCAGCCTAATATAGTTGAGAATACGAATGTAATAAGTCCAACTGTTAATACGATCGGTCCTACTACTGGAATTTGTGCGAATGCTGCTTTTGTTAAAGCTCCACCCGTTAATCCTCCAACTACTTCTGGATTTTTAACGATACTTGTTACCAAAACGATACCTGTCATTGCGCAAACAACAACTGTATCCCAGAATGTTCCTGTAGCTGAAACAAGTGCTTGTCTAACTGGATTCTTCGTTTGAGCTGCTGCTGCAACAATAGGTGCAGAACCAAGACCTGATTCATTTGAGAATAGTCCTCTTGCTATACCATATCTAGCAGCTATCATTACAGTTGCACCAACGAATCCGCCGCCTGCTGCTGTAGTTGTAAATGCAGAGCTGAATATTAAACCTATAGCTGCTCCAACATATTGTGCATTCATAATTAATATTATCAAGCAACCTATTACATAAAATATTGCCATGAAAGGAACTAGTTTTTCACAAACACCAGCTATTGACTTAACGCCGCCAATTATAACTACGCCTGTCAATACTGCCATTATGATACCTGTGATTACAGGAGAAATATTGAATGAATCTTGAACCATTGTAGATATAGAGTTCGCTTGAACCATATTACCTATACCAAATGCTGCTATTGCAGTAAATATGCAGAATAGCACTGCCAGCCATTTTGCATTTAATCCATTTTCTAGGGCATACATAGGTCCACCTAGCATTGTGCCATCAGAAGTTTTCACTCTATACTTAACGGATAGTAGTGCTTCTGCATATTTTGTAGCGATACCGAAAACCCCTGTCAACCAGCACCAAAGTACTGCTCCAGGACCTCCAAGTGCTACAGCTGTGGCAACACCAACGATGTTACCAGTTCCGATGGTAGCAGCTAGTGCTGTTGTTAAAGCTCCAAACTGACTTACGTCTCCATCACCATCTGTATCCTTGCTAACTGAGATTTTAATTGCAAGACCAATATACCTTTGTATGAACTTCAATCTAAAAGTTAGGAATAAGTGCGTACCAAATAATAAAATAAGCATAGGTGGTCCCCAAAGATAGCCGTCAATCCAAATGACAAATTGATGTAATGCGTTCATTAATTAATCCCCTTTCAATTTTAAAATTTATATCATAATCCTCCTTTCACTTAAATTTTATATTTATTATTAATTTTATAGTATTTATTCATGAATGTTAATTTAAGTAATTAAATATTAAATTTATTTAACATTTAATAATTTTGAATATTTTAATTATTTAACTAATTAGGCACATTTCTTTACAAAACTAATATAATAACATTGAATGCTTATTAATGAAAGAAGTGTTGCCTATGTCAAAGTATAAAATTATAACTTTTGATGGAGGCGGTATAAGAGGAGCATTATCAATCACTCTTCTTAGAAGGCTATACGAAAAGCTGCCTCATCTAATCAGGACAACAAACCTATTTGCAGGTACCTCGACAGGATCATTCATTGCTCTAGGGCTTTCCAATGGCCTAAAACCAATGGAAATTGCTAAGTTTTATACCGAAGAAAACGGCAAGGCTATTTTTAGTCCAAAAAGTTTGAATCCTTTCAGGCCTGTATGTAAGAACAATAATCTTAAAAATATTCTTTCAAAAATGTTTCCTGATACTTTAAGATTAAAGGACCTAAAACACCGTGTTATGGTTACATCTTTTGAAGTAGATGATTGTATTACGCAAAGTTGGAACCCCATATTTTTAAATAACTTTCCATATTCAAACACCCAATATGAATATGTTATAGATGCTGCACTATCAAGAAGTGCCGTGCCTATACTTTTCCCTTCTCATGGCAGAAATATTGACGGCGGCATAATAGCAGGCAATCCAAGCACTTCTGCAATCGCTCTGGCAGTGGATAAAAATGCTGGCAAACAGAAAATCGATGATATATGTCTATTATCAATAGGTACTGGTTATAATGCATTAAAAATAAAATCAGATACATCTAAATGGGGAATTATGCAATGGAGTTTAAAAAGTTTTCCATCTCCTCCTTTGCTGAGCCTTATGCTTGATGGGGCAGTTGAAGCTGATACACTTTTTAGCAGTCAACTTTTAGGTGAGAAGTATTTTAGATTAAATCCAGAACTTGATGTTCCTATAGCTATGACTGACTATAAAAAAATGCCACACCTTATTGAATTAGCTGAAAAGGCAGATCTATCTCACGCCATTGATTGGTTAAAGAGTAATTGGTCATAATTTTATTTTATATGGACAATATAATTGTAGATTAACTTATTTATAAAAATGGAGGTCTGAAATACTTGGCTAAAAGCATGAATATACTAATGTTTAGTGGAGAATATGATAAGGCTCTTGCCGCACTCATACTTGCTAACAGTGCAAGAGAATTAGATGTGGATGTTACCATGTTCTTCGCATTTTGGGGTCTTTGCTTGGTTAGAGACCCTGATAAGGTTACTTATGAAGATAAAACTTCTTTTGAAAAAATGTTTGGAGCGATGACACCAAAAGGGCCAGAGAACTTACCTCTTTCTAAAATGAATTTTGCCGGTATCGGCAAAAAAATGTTGATTGATATGATGGATTCTGATGGTGCACCACATCTTTCAGACTTTTTAAAGGGAGCACGAAAAAAAGGAGTTCAATTTTATGGCTGCAAGTTATCTATAGAAATAATGGGCCTGAAACCCGAAGAGTTCATACCCGAACTTGAAATAGTTGAAGCAAAAGAATATCTTAAAAATGCTATAGAGTCCGATATGCAGCTTTTCATTTAAGAAGAAGCTGTATATCGGCTTTTTCTTCATATAATTGGGCTATTCATGTAAAATAGCCATTCAAGGAATAATCTTCTTGTAATAATTCTTTCATTATTTCAAAAAATAGGATAGAGGTGATAGTTATGAAACTTAAATGGTCAAAACTAGCAAACACGAAAGGTCTTGCATTACTCGTACTGTGTTTTACATTTATAATCTTATTCTCGGTTCAAACTTATGCTGCACCAACAACATACATAGTGAAATCCGGAGACTCTATGTGGAAGATCGCTGTGAAATATCAGGTAGGTGTAAGCGAACTCATCGCACAAAACCCAACTATCAAAAACCCATCTATGATTTATCCCGGGCAGAAAATACAAATACCTAGTGTCAGTGATGTAAAGGCTTGGGAAAGTGAAGTAGTAAAACTAGTAAATGCACAAAGGTCAAAACTTGGTTTAGAGCTTTTGACAGAAAACTGGGAACTCTCCAGATGTGCAAGATACAAATCTCAGGATATGATAAATAAAAATTACTTCGCTCATCAGTCTCCAACTTACGGGTCTCCATTTGTGATGATGGAAAGCTTCGGATTACGATTCTCAGCAGCTGGAGAAAACATAGCAAAAGGACAAAGGACACCACAGGAAGTAATGAATGCCTGGATGAACTCGGAAGGTCATAAAAGAAACATTATCAGCCCATCTTATACTCAGATTGGTGTAGGCCTTGCGAAAGATAAAAATGGTGTTTGTTATTGGACACAACAATTCATGAAACCTGGTAAATAGAAAATAAGCCGGAGCTTTTAAAGGCTCCGGCTTATTTTCTATTTAACAACGATATTATAAATTTTGTTTGGCACATATATTTCTTTTACAATCTGTTTTCCTTCTATCATCTTCATTACGTCAACGTTCTTGTGAGCGATTTCTTTTACTTCTTCTCCTGGCTGATTTGGTGTAATAGTCGCTGTGCTTCTCACTTTTCCATTGACTTGTATAGCTATTTCTATATATTCATCAATTATTTTTGCCTCATCCCATGCCGGCCAACTTTGTTCATTTATCATGCCTTTAAGCCCTGCCTTTGACCAAAGCTCTTCTGTTATCGGGGGTGCCACTGGATTTAATAAAAGAAGGAATACCCTGAACTCTTCTTTACTCACTTGGCCTTTATCGTTAAATTCGTTTACCAGTGCCATCATACTAGCTATGGCTGTATTGAATTTCAAGTTTTCGAAATCTTGACTTACCTTTTTAATAGTCTTATGCATCGTGCTCACCATATTACCAGAAAACTCTTTGCTCTCTGTCAATATGCTCTGAAGCTTCCAAACACGATCTAAGAACCTTCTACAGCCTTTTACTCCGTTTTTTGACCATGGTACACTTTTCTCAAAATCACCTATGAACATTTCATACATTCTAAGTGTATCAGCACCAAACTCTTCTACGATTTCATCAGGGTTCACTACATTTCCCCTTGACTTTGACATTTTTTCATTATTCTCTCCCATTATCATTCCATGAGAGGTTCTCTTCTGATATGGCTCTGAAGTTGGGACAATACCGCAATCATGAAGAAACTTATGCCAAAATCTTGAATAAAGTAAGTGAAGGGTGGTATGCTCCATTCCACCATTATACCAATCTATAGGAAGCCAATAATTAAGCTTATCCTCATCTGCCATTTTTTCATGATTATGCGGATCTACATATCTCAAGAAATACCAGGAGGATCCTGCCCATTGAGGCATGGTGTCTGTTTCTCTTTTGCCAGGGCCACCACACTTTGGACATTTGGTATTCACCCAGTCTGTTATCTTTGCTAGAGGTGACTCACCGTTTTCTGTCGGCTCAAAGTCCTCTATTTCTGGTAAGATTAGCGGCAATTCACTTTCTGGAATGGGCACCCAACCGCATTCTTCACAATATACAAGAGGAATCGGTTCTCCCCAGTAACGCTGCCTTGAAAATACCCAATCTCTTAGCTTAAAGTTTACTTTTCTTTTCCCAAGGCCTTTCTCTTCAAGCCACTCCGTTATTTTTTCCTTGGCATCCGCTACATTTAGACCATTTATCAAATCTGAGTTTACTAATACTCCTTTTTCATTCTCTGTAAAGGCTTCTCTTTCAACATCTCCGCCGCTCACTACTTCAATAATTGGCAATCCAAATTTTGTAGCAAATTCCCAGTCTCTTGTGTCATGTCCTGGAACTGCCATGATAGCTCCTGTACCATATGTGATAAGGACATAATCTGAAATAAATACTGGGATTTCTTTTCCCGTTGCTGGATTTATGGCTTTGATGCCTTTTATCTCCACTCCAGTTTTATCTTTTGCAACTTCTGTTCTTTCAAAGTCAGACTTTTTATTTGCGAATTCTCTATATTCAAGTATTTCATCCATATTGGTTATCACATTTTTTGATTCATCTATGATTGGATGTTCTGGGGCAATAACCATATAAGTAGCTCCATATATGGTATCAGGTCTTGTAGTATATACGCGGAGCTTTCCTCCACCGCTGGTTTCAAAGTCTATTTCTGCACCTTCAGAGCGGCCTATCCAGTTTTTTTGCTGTATCTTTACTCTTTCAATATAATTAACTAAATCAAGGTCATTGATCAATCTTTCTGCATACTCTGTTATTTTCAGCATCCACTGATTTTTTACTTTTCTTACTACTCCGCTTCCGCATCTCTCACATACTCCATTAACTACCTCTTCATTTGCAAGTCCTACTTTACATGATGTGCAAAAGTTGATAGCTGATTCTTTTTTGTATGCCAAGCCTTTTTCAAATAGCTTCAAAAATATCCATTGAGTCCATTTATAATATTCGGAATCTGTAGTATTTACTTCTCTTGACCAATCAAATGAAATACCTAGTGATTTTATTTGAGTTTTAAACCTTGCTATATTATTCTCTGTAACTATTTTAGGATGAATTTTATTTTTTATTGCAAAATTCTCCGTTGGAAGTCCAAAGGCATCCCATCCTATTGGATATAAAACATTATAGCCTTCTAATCTTCTTTTTCTTGAAATAATATCAAGCGCTGTATAAGGTCTTGGATGCCCCACGTGAAGTCCTTGTCCTGATGGATAAGGGAATTCAATTAAAGTATAATACTTAGGCTTTGAAGTATCATCTGAAGCACGAAATACACCTTTTTCTTCCCATATATCCTGCCATTTTTTTTCT
>JAUQXG010000556.1 GCA_030834765.1 Lutispora sp. | reverse complement strand
AAAGTATGTCAAATATTAATAGCATAATGGACTTAGAATTAGGTTAACTTAATTTAAGAGGCAAAAATTGAAGGAAGCCTATTTGTGGGAATTCAGGAGAGTGATGCTATTGCATAAAAAAAGGAGCAAGTTGATATACTTTTTTATTTCATTTTTGCTCATCTGCAGTGTAATAACAAGCTTGTTTGTTGTAGTTAGTTTTCCTGCACAAATAAATGTTATTCAGGGACATTATCAAAAATTAAAAGATAATATGCTTGTAAGCCTTGTTCTTGATAAAAATGAGAATCAAAGCATTAACCTAATGAATGCCCGAAAAGTTTTATCTTCATTCACTTTTCTGCAAGGTAATGCAGAAGGTAAAACAGTGGCAAATTTGAAGATATTAGGTGTTATTCCTGTAAAAAAAATAACTTTAAACGTACTTCCAGAGATTAGATTAATACCATCAGGAGAGGCAATAGGTGTCAAAATCGAATCTCAGGGATTGTTAGTTGTAGGATTATCCTCCATTACCGACATTCATGGTAAAAAGCATAGTCCTGCTACAGATGCAGGATTTGAAGTCGGTGATATTATACTATCTATAAATGATAAAAGTGTTGAAAAAGAGAGGGATATTGTTGATATATTAAACAGCAGGCAAAATAATGAGGATTTAATAAAAGTTAAAATAAAAAGAAAGGAGAGCATAAATTATATTGAAATAAAACCAATCAAATCAATAGATGATAATGTTTACAAAATAGGGCTTTGGGTAAGAGATAATATTGCAGGAGTAGGTACCATGACATTTTATGATCCTAATTCGGGTAAATATGGTGCTTTAGGGCACGGTATTACTGATATTGACTCAGGTATATTGGTGAAAATTGATAAAGGTTATATATTAAAATCAAAAGTTGCCTCTGTACAAAAGGCTAGAAGAACAATTCCAGGAGAAATTGTTGGTATTCTCTATGAGAATAAAGGTGTTTATGGTTATATAGAGAAAAATACCGCTTATGGAATTTATGGCAAGTTAGATAAAAGTAAAATTGATAAGAGTCGACAATCCCTTCCAATCGCATTAAATAGTGATATAAAAGAAGGATCTGCAAAAATTCTAACTACTGTAGAAGATAATAAGATTGAAGAATTCGACATAGAAATACAAAAAGTAGTAAGACAAAAAAGTGCCGGATCCAAAACTATGATTATAAAGGTTACCGATGAAAGATTATTAGAAAAGACAGGAGGAATTGTTCAAGGTATGTCTGGAAGCCCTATTATTCAAGATGGAAGACTTATTGGAGCGGTTACACACGTGCTTATAAACGATCCTACACGAGGTTATGGTATATCTATAGAATGGATGCTAAATGAAGCGAATATAAGATAGAGCAATATGCTCTATCTTTTCGTCATTAAATGACATGTTTTTATATCCAGATGTAAAAATAATGAAAAATATAGCAAATAAAAATGTCTTTATTTGCATTAATTAATCGTACGATTCTATGGTAGATAATAGGAGGAAAAGAAGTATTATTGTCGAATACTTTATTAAAATATAACTAGGGGGTTAATAAATGAATCTGCAAAATATTAAAATACTGATTGCTGATGATAATAGAGACTTTTGCAGCATACTTAGTGAATATTTAAGTATGCAACCAGATTTTGAAATTGTGGGTATTGCTAAAGATGGGTTAGAAGCCGTGGATATGATTGTAGCTACTTATCCTGATATTATTATATTAGATATAATAATGCCACATCTTGACGGTTTAGGTGTCTTAGAAAGATTAAATGAAATGAACTTGGAAAAAGTACCTAAAATTATCGTTTTATCTGCTGTAGGACAAGATAAGATAACACAAAAAGCGTTAACGCTAGGAGCAGAATATTATGTTGTAAAACCATTTGATATGGAAGTGTTTTCAAAGCGCATCAGAGAATGTTTTGGTATCAACACAAATGATACTGCAGATAAAAAGACCTTATTACACTCTAAATCAACAGGTTTAGTGAATACTCAAGTTCCTAATCTAGAAGCTGCTATTACAAATATAATACATGAAATTGGAGTTCCAGCTCATATTAAAGGATACATGTATTTGCGAGAAGCAATAACAATGGTAGTGAATAATATCGAATTATTAAGTGCAGTAACAAAAGAGCTATACCCCTCCATAGCAAGAAAATTTAATACAACATCAAGTAGAGTAGAAAGAGCTATTAGGCATGCTATCGAAGTCGCTTGGGGCAGAGGAAGAGTAGATACAATAAATAATTTATTTGGTTATACTGTGCATAATGACAAGGGTAAGCCAACAAATAGCGAGTTCATTGCTATGATCGCTGATAAATTAAGGCTTGAAATGAAAATTAGTTAAATCTTATAGATGGTAGCTTAAAAACGTGTAAATGGTGATTTAAAAACATCAATTAGGCGTTTTTTTGTATCCTTTATAATTATATAAGGAATAATAGGATGATTAAAATATTGATTTAAAGGAGTTTGTATGAAATATAACGAAAAAACCTTAGAAGTTGAAACCATCTACGAAGGTAGAATGATAAATCTCAATGTACATAAAGTAATGCTTCCTAATAATAATACCGCTTATAGAGAAATAGTGGTACATCCTGGTGCAGTTGCCATATTACCAATAGATAAGGATGGAAGAATATTATTTGTAAAACAATTTAGAAAAGCTGTTGAAGAAGAACTGCTAGAAATACCCGCAGGCAAAATAGAACCCGGCGAAGACCCTGAAAAATGTGCTTTACGAGAACTTGAAGAAGAAACTGGATTTTTGGCTTCTCAATTGCTATTTATGAATAAAATATATACATCTCCGGGTTTTTCAAACGAAGTGATATATATTTATTTAGCTAAAGATTTAATTACTGGTAAAAGAAATCTTGATGATGATGAGTTTATAGATTTATATAAATTAGATTTAGCTGAAGCACTAAATCTAATTAAATTAGGCAAAATTAAAGATGCCAAAACGATTACTGCAATTTTGTTGCTGCAAAACTTTTAATTCATATTATTACTCTCTTGCGCATATATCTAACTAAATAAAAGTTGGACAAAAGCTGGGAGGGAATTTGATTGTTTAGTAAAGTCAATTTGTATATAAAAAAGCACTTAGCATCAAATATTGGTGCATATGCTTTAGTGCTTTTTTTCTTCTTGGTTGGTATTAGTTTAGGTGCAATTTCAATAAATTCTGTAAATTCTGAAATGAAGAGTCAGGTTATTTCTTATATTGAAGGCTTTTTGAAATTGGTTTCTAACAAAAACTTTGATAGCTCTCTTATACTTAAACAATCCATTAAGCTAAATTTATATTCTATAATAATTATATATTTATCTGGTTTTTTATCATTAGGAGTTATCACTATTCCAGTTTATCTTATTTTTCGTGGATATTGCTTTGGATTTACAATAGGCTTTTTAGCACAGAATCTAGGAAATAATGGATTCTTATTGTCGTTAATATCTATATTGCCACAAAGTATAATATATGTGCCTATAATAATGGTTATTTCTGTAATAGGAATAAGTCATTCTATTGCAAGAATTAGAAATAGAGTGGTAAAAAAAATAGATCAGAGTAAGATACAAGCTTTAAATTATAGTATTTTAATTATGTTCTTATCTTTTGTCTTGATTTTTGGAAGTTTGATAGAATCATATATTACTCCTGTGCTACTTAGAATAGCCACTCCATATCTAATGTAATTTGGGAGGATGTTATGCAAAATAATCGAACAAAGCTTATCTATATAAAGTTTTTTTATTCATTCTTCATACTTTTTTTTATTATAATTATATTACCTCAATTTGTCGACAAATTATTTAAGCTTTTTTATCAAGACACTACACCCTCACATAATTCAGTACTAGTAAATAGTATCAGCAATCATTTAAACGACGGAATTTTAGAATTATTTTTAATTAATATAAAACGAATAATATTTTTTATGTAAAATCTTCAAATGTTGGAGGATTTTAATATAATTTGTTGAATTATTAGACATATAATTGTAAAAGGGGATATGTCTCTATGAATTATATTGATTTTTTCTTTAGTTATCTAGAAACAGAAAGAAACCTTTCTAAAAATACACTTGAATCCTATGAACGGGATATAACACAGTTCTTTAAATACTTAGATGAGCATAATATGCTGGTTGACAAAGTAAATAAGACTATGATAATAGCTTATCTTATGGTCTTACAAAAGAACGGGAAGGCAACTTCCACTATATCCAGAACATTGGCTTCTATTAGATGCTTTTATCAATTTATGTATAATCATAGATATATAGATGAAGACCCATCATCTAATTTAGATTCCCCAAAGGTTGAGAAAAAGCTTCCTTCTGTTATGTCAAAAAAAGAAGTTGAGCTTTTACTTGAACAACCAAAAGCAAATGATTCAAAAGGTGCTAGGGATAAAGCAATGCTAGAGCTTTTATATGCAACAGGCATAAGAGTTTCCGAATTAGTTTCTTTGGATATAAATGATATAGATACAATTTCTGGTATTATTATATGCAGAAATAACAATGGAAAGTGTCGAACAATACCTTTTGGAAATATTGCAATTAAGTATTTAAAGATTTATTTAAATGATTTTAGGGAAAGACTAAGTAACAGTGCTGAAGAAAGTGCTTTATTTCTAAATTTTCATGGTAATCGAATAACAAGGCAAGGCTTCTGGAAAATAATTAAATATTATACCAATAAAGCTAAAATAGGTAAGTCTATAACTCCTCATACACTAAGACATTCTTTTGCTGTACACTTAATAGAGAACGGTGCTGATTTGCAATCTATACAAGAAATGCTAGGACATTCAGATATATCTACTACTCAAGTGTATAATAAAATTAACAAGAATCGCATTAGAGAAGTGTATAATAAAACACACCCAAGGGCTTAAAAGCCCTTTTATTTTATTAAAATACATCTAAAGGAGACAAGTAATATGTTAAAAGATCTTATTGCAGCAAAAAATTACATTAGATCCGTGACTGATTTTATGCCTGAGGTAGGTTTAATTTTAGGATCAGGTCTTGGTGTTATAGGGGAAGAAGTAACAAAGAAAATTATTGTTGATTATAAAGACATTCCCAACTTCCCTGTTTCAACAGTTGAAGGTCATAAAGGAAGATTTGTTTTTGGTATTTTAGGTGATAAAAAAGTCGCAGTTATGCAAGGAAGAAGTCATTTTTATGAAGGATATAGTATGCAGCAGATTTCTTTTCCAGTAAGACTTATGAAAATGTTAGGGATACAGACAGTAATAATCACAAATGCTGCAGGAGGAGTGAATAAAAACTTTGTTCCTGGAGACTTGATGATAATAAAAGACCATATAAATTTTATAGGGACTAACCCATTAATTGGTGAGAATCTTGATGAATTTGGTCCAAGATTTCCAGATATGTCAGTTGCCTATACAGATAGTCTAGTAAACATAGCACAAAAATGTGCTGATACGCTGATGTTAGATATACGACAAGGAGTGTACATGGGATTTACAGGGCCATCCTATGAAACACCTGCTGAAATTAGAGCCGCAAGAATATTGGGAGCAGATGCAGTAGGTATGTCCACAGTACCTGAAGTTATAACGGCTAGACATTGCAATTTAAATGTTTTAGGAATTTCTTGTATCACAAACATGGCAGCTGGTATACTAAATAAGCCTCTAAATCACGAAGAAGTAATTCAAACAGCTGAAAAAGTAAGGTCTAATTTTATGAAACTTATTATTTCTATACTCAAAAATATATAAGGATGGTGATTTTATGAACTATATTGATAAAATTAATAATGCTGTTCATTATATAAAAAGCAAAATAGATATTGCTCCTGAAATTGGTATTATATTAGGAACTGGGCTTGGCTCATTAGGCGAACATATTGATAACAAGTTTATTATAAATTATAATGAAATACCTGACTTTCCAATTTCAACAGTTATTGGTCATGCTGGAAGATTCATTTTCGGCACATTAGAAAGTAAAAATGTTATGGCAATGCAAGGGCGATTTCACTTTTATGAAGGCTATTCCATGCAAGATGTCACATTACCAATTAGAATTATGAAATCTCTAGGAGTAGAAATCTTAATAGTTAGCAATGCCTGTGGCGGATTAAATGATTCATTTCATCCAGGAGACATCATGATAATAAAAGATCATATAAATTTAATGGGGACAAATCCACTAATAGGTCAAAATCTTGACGAATTTGGTCCTAGATTCCCAGATATGTCTGATGCTTATGATAAAAATCTTATTGAACTATGTGAGAAGGTATCATCTAATCATGGCATAATTGTCAAAAGTGGCGTTTATACTGGGATTACTGGGCCTTACTATTTCTCAAAAGCAGAGCTTCAAATGCTTATCATATTAGGGTCCGATGCTATCGGAATGTCAACTGTACCAGAAGTAATAGTAGCCAGACATTGTGGAATGAGGACGTTAGGATTATCCTGCATAACTGATATGGCAATACCAGACACACTTGTTTCTATTAGCCATGAACAAGTTCTTAAAATTGCAGAGGCCGCAAAACCTAATTTTATAAAGCTGGTAAAAGCTTTTGTAGCTGAGGTGTAAACTATGCGAATGGTTGATCTAATACAAAAAAAGAAAAAAGGTCAATGTCTTTCTAAAGATGAGATTAATTATATTGTAGATGGCTATACAAAAGGAATTATTCCTGATTATCAAATGTCAGCTTTTTTGATGACTATTTATTTTAAAGGTATGGATGCCAATGAAATTGCAGATTTAACAATTGCATTTGTAAAATCTGGAGATCAGGTAGACTTATCTGAAATCGATGGTATTAAAGTGGATAAACACTCAACTGG
>JAUQXG010000555.1 GCA_030834765.1 Lutispora sp. | reverse complement strand
ACCATGGGATGTTTTAAGGCCTTAAACAATAGACAAAAAACTTTTAGTAATTATGAAAACGAAGCTTTGGAATTGATGTCGTTTTTTACATGTGATATTTGCTCAAATAAATCGGATGATAACTTAATCAACATTGCAACCTATTTGGAACAAGCAGGTATTCAGAAGCTTCATCTTGGGGTTTGTGTAGTGAAATGTGAAATAAAAAGAACGGAAGAAATAAAAACAATATTTGAAGATCACCATATAGAAGTCATAAAGGGTACGCATTGATCAATATAATCAAATGTATAAGGGGAGAAAATAAAATGAAAAAAACGCTAATCATGATTTTATTAGCACTCATGGTGCTTGCAGCAAATGGATGCACAAACAAAGATATATCAGCTGGAGCTGAAATACAAGGAAACATTGAAGAAAATAGCAATAAGCAGGAACATTATCCTGTCACAATTACTACTTATAACTTTACGAAGGAACCAGTGGAAATTACATTTAAGAAATCACCAGAAAGAGTTGTTGCAGTATACCAAAATTCCATAGAAACATTATTAGCTTTAGGACTGGAAGATAAGATTATTGCAGCTGCAGGGCTGGATCATGATGTCAAAGAAGAACTAAAAGGTGCTTTTAGCAAAGTAAAATACTATGAGGAAAGGCCAACAAAAGAAGAAGTGATTGGATTGCAGCCTGATTTTATATTGAGCTGGTACTCCTTGTTTGGAGAAAAAAATCTGGGAGATGTGGGGTTTTGGCATGAAAGAAGCATTAATACATATATGGCACAAAACAGCGGAGTTATTAAGCCAAACACCTTGCAAAACGAATATGATGATATTTTAAATATGGGTAAAATTTTTAATGTAGAAGACAAAGCAAACCAAATAGTAAATACAATGATAGATGAAATTCAAAAGGCTAAAGATTTTGTTAAAGGGAAGGAAGCTGTAAAAACTGTAATTTTAGAGGTGGAAAAAGAGGGCGTATATCGTATTTACGGAGAGGATAGTATCGGCGGAGATGTGGCAAAACAAGTGGGAGCAGAGCTAGCAGCAAAAGAAAATGGGACAATCGGCAAAGAAGATCTGATAAAGCTTAATCCTGAAGTAATTTTTTCTGTTTATTATGGAGATGAAATTGATCGGGATACTGCATTGAAAAGCATCATGGATAATCCGGCATTTTCAAGCATATCAGCTGTAAAGTCAAAACGTGTTCATCCTATCATGTTAAGTGAAGTGTATGCCAGTGGTATTAGGACCCTGGATGGAATAAAGACCATTTCAAAGGGTTTATATCCAGAGCTGTATAAGTAATAAATATGAAATGTAGTTTGAAGCGTGATGAGAAAACTGACTTATATAATGGAACGCCTTTTTATATCGGCGTTTCCATTATACTATCAGGGATACTGATTATATCAGTTTTAATAGCGATAACCATGGGATCCGTTGATATCTCCATAAAGGATGTATATAAAATTATTGTTTATAAGTTGTTTCACATTGGTGTAGGGGAGAACTTATGGAAGGGACCTATCCATGATGTTGTATGGTTTATCAGGCTTCCAAGAATTATATTGGCGGTGGCTGTAGGGATGGGATTGTCTATATCAGGGGTAATCATGCAGGCCATTGTAAAAAATCCTTTGGCAGATCCGTATATACTGGGTATCTCTTCAGGTGCATCCTTGGGTGCTACATTAGCTATTATGCTGGGAGTAGGGACTTTTTTTGGAAGCAACTATGTAGGAGTATGCGCTTTTGCAGGTGCCTTTGGGATATCAATACTTGTACTTACCTTGGCCAATGTAAATGGAAGAGCAAATTCTACAAAGCTTTTGCTTGCAGGTATGGCACTTAGTGCCGTGTGTTCTGCCTTTTCAAGCTTTATTGTATATTTTGCTCACGATAGAGATGGTATGCAGAGCATCACCTATTGGCTGATGGGAAGTCTTGCGGGAGCGAAATGGGAAAGTATTAGAATTATTTTTCCTGCGGTTATCATAAGCACTGTTTTTTTTATTACACAATCCAGAACCCTCAACTTAATGCTCCTTGGAGATGAAGTTTCTATCACATTAGGAACGGATTTGAATAAATATAGACAAATATATTTGATTGTTACATCTATCATCATCGGATTTATAGTATATGCATCAGGAATGATTGGATTTGTAGGATTGATTATTCCCCATATAGTCAGAATGCTGTTTGGCACGGATCATAGGAAAACCATAATACTGTCGGCATTGCTTGGAGGAATATTCTTGATTTGGGCAGATGTTTTATCCAGACTGATTGTATCAGGAAATGAGCTGCCAATAGGAATATTAATCTCTATGATAGGCGCTCCAAGCTTTATTTACTTAATGATGAGCAAAACCTATGGGTTTGGAGGCAATGGATGATGAAAGTAAGAGTTTCTGACCTAGAAATTTATTTAGGGAATAACCATATATTAAAAGGTCTGGATATGTATGTAGGAGAAAAAGAGTTTGTAGGGATTATAGGGCCTAATGGAAGCGGCAAAAGCACACTTTTAAGATGCATATATAGAATCTTAAAACCTTCCATGGGAACTATAATGCTTAATGAAGAGGATATAAAAAGCTTTTCCATAAAAGAAACAGCAAAAAAAATTGCTGTAGTATCTCAGCACAACAGTTATAATTTTGAGTTTACTGTGTCTGATATGGTTTTAATGGGGCGGTCTCCACATAAAAAGTTCATGGAAAAAGAAAATAAAGATGATTACAAAATCATGATGAATTCCTTGGAAAAGGTAGGCATGAAGGATTTTGCCCATAGGAACTTTTCAAGCTTATCTGGAGGAGAGCAGCAGAGAATCATTCTTGCTAGAGCATTAGCACAAAAAACAGATTGCTTGATTTTAGATGAACCGACAAATCATCTTGACATAAAGTATCAGCTACAGCTTATGGATACAGTAAGAAGTCTTGGGATTACAGTAGTAGCTGCTATTCACGACTTAAATATTGCGGCCATGTATTGTGATAAAATCTGCGCAATAAAGGATGGTAAAATTATTAAATATGGGACACCAAAAGAGGTTTTAAATAAAGAGTTTATAAAGACATTATATGAAGTGGATTCCACCATTACAGAGGATACGGGAACAGGTCTTTTGAATATTGTTTTTAAACCGCCTTATAGAGATAAAGATAAGAGTAATCAAGATAAAATGTAAGATTTCATAAGGGCTTTTAAATGAAAATGAAGGAAAAGATAAAAGGCACAAAAGTGCTTATCAAGAATATTCCAATGAAGTTTACATAAAGTTATAGTATAATATATCTGTAGTCAGGCAACGAGGCTTTAAATAAAAAGTTTAGATCTCGTTGCTTTTATAATGGCTATGGCACAATGCCACACAAATGTTTCATTGTACCATATGGATAATTTAGAATTTCCTATTTAAAACCTTTGTCCTTGTGACAGAGGATCTTAGATTGAAAATTCTTTTATTTTTTAGAAAGGGTGATTACAGATATGAAAAAAGTTTTTAAAAATAAATTTATAATCACTTTGCTTATTTTATCCGTATTTCTTATAATAATAGCTTCTAATGATAAAAAGAGCATAACAGCTGCAAAGATTAGCGGATACAATGCTTTAAAATATTTAGAAAAAACACGAGTCAGTGAATTTACCCAGGAGTTTCAAATTTACAATACAAAACATTTTATAATCAAATATAAAAAGGATGATGAAGCGATTGTAGCGAAGATAGGAGATATGTTTGAAAGAAGTTATACATTGATTGGACAAGCATATAACTATTATCCAGAAGATGAAACCACAGTGATGCTCTATACAACGAAAGAAGAATTTGGGAAATATCAACCTTCTTTAAAAGGTCAGGAAGTGATGGGTTTATATAATACAGGTATCATTCATATACTTTCTCCCAATGCATATAATTCTGAGGATAAGGATTATCTTGAAAAATTTGAAAAAGACGGACCAATACTCCATGAATACACCCATAGAGTAATAGATAGTCTAACAAGAGGTAATGTTGATTTATGGTTTACAGAAGGTTTAGCGCTTTATGAGGAATATGATCAACTAGGAACAGAATGGGCTCCAAACTTCCAATACGATGATTATTACACCTTAGAGGAATTGAGAAAAGATTTTATAAAGCTCAATGAAGTGCAGGCTTATAGGCAATCCTTTGAAATAGTCAGAAATATGGTAGAGGCTGATGGAAGAGAAAAGCTGCTGAAACTTTTAAATGAAATGAGAGATTTGAATAATTTTCAAGTAGCATATGAAAAAATATATGGAAAAAAATTGGAATACATTAATTTTCCTTTGCAGTAAATGCTTTATATATAGTAAAATGATAGATATGATAAAACTTAATCAAATTGTAACACTGTAAAGAAGGTATTTTCTTCTTTGCATAAAATAATCTTTATATAAATATAAATTGGGGTGGTATTTTGAAAAGCCTGTGTCTTTTCAATTTTAATTTTGAGCAGCAACGCTGCAGGGAGGGGTCTTATTTTGAATAACATAAAGATTTTGGTAGTAGATGATGAAAGACCAATATCAGATATTATAAAATTCAATCTAGAAAAAGAAAGTTACAAGGTAGTTGTAGCGGAAGATGGTCAACGAGCTCTTGATATGGCTTATGAGCATAAACCAGATTTAATCATATTAGACATCATGCTCCCTGTTATGGATGGCTTTACAGTTTGCAAAAAGCTAAGAGATACTTTGAGTACACCAATCATCATGCTAACTGCAAAAGAAGAAGAGGTTGACAAAGTACTTGGACTTGAATTAGGTGCAGACGATTATATGACAAAACCTTTTAGCGTAAGAGAGTTGATGGCTAGAGTAAAGGCCAATATAAGGAGAGTAAACTTCGGCGTAAGTGATAGTGAGGAAAGTGGTCAAGTAGTAAAATCCGGTAATCTGGTAATAGATTTGACAAGATATGAAGTAAGAAAGAATGACAGGCCTTTAGAATTGACACTTCGAGAGTTTGAACTTTTAAAATATCTTGCTCTCCATCCTGATCAGGTTTTTTCAAGAGAAACTTTGCTTGAAGAAGTATGGGGATATGAATATTATGGAGATGTAAGAACTGTAGATGTTACAGTGAGAAGACTCAGAGAAAAAGTAGAGGATGAACCTAGTAATGCAAA
>JAUQXG010000554.1 GCA_030834765.1 Lutispora sp. | reverse complement strand
TTTTTAGACAAATTAACCTGCATTTAATTTGTTCTTAACTTTTAAATAGTATAATGAAAGTATAAAGGAGGTGGAAATCAATGAAAAATTTTAATATTTGTATTGATATTGATGGAACCATAACAGATGCTTATTACTGGCTTGACCTTTGCAATGAATACTTTAATACCAATGTGAATGAAAAAGAGATAACAGAGTATTATATACACAAGGTGATAGGTGTTGAGGAAAGAGATTATGATGAATTTTATGAGAAAAATAAACTAAAGCTGCACTCAGAACAAAAGCTTAGAGAGGATGCTAAATTCGTTATAAGCAAACTTAGCTTAATCCATAATATCTATTTTGTCACAGCAAGAGATAAAAGTCTGACAATGCTTACTCATGCATACTTGAGAAAAAATGAAATTCCCTATGATGATTTATTTGTTTTAGGGAGTCATTATAAGGTGGATAAAGCAACAGAATTAAACTGTAGCTTGTTTATCGAAGATAATTATGACAATGCAATTCAACTTTCAAAAGCAGGCTTTAAGGTTCTTCTTATGGATACAAACTATAATAGAAAACCTTTAAATGAAAATATTACAAGGGTTTACAACTGGGTTGAAATTTATGGAATTATTATTGAACTGTTTTTACAGAGCATAGCAATGTAGGAACAGTTCATTTTTTATGTAAAAAATAGCATGAATAAGTGTGAGGCCCTATTTAGCACTTATTGATTCTAACTGCCTAAGGCTCAAGTTTGTTTTGATGGAAATATCTTGAATTTTGAACTATCATAATATACCCTTGATATTATTTGTGATATAATGTAAAATAGATTTTGTAATATTTTGAAGGTTGCAAAAAGGAAGGTTTTTATGAGTGTGTTTGTTCTTAACTAAGTAATTGAATAGTAAGTCTTTATGAATCTTAAAAAATCTGCTTCTACGTAGGTTTATTAGCTATGAGATTTTTGAGAGACTTATAACTTAGATGAGAACACGGATGAATGATCCTTTTTATAAACAAGATGATACCCGTGCGTTTGCACGGTATTTTTTTGCCTAAAATTATTAGCTATTCCTTGCTAGAGCTTTTTAGCAGCTTACTATAAGAGGGGGAATATCTTTATATAATTTTAGGTATATTGATGGGATTTAAGACTGTAGGTGAAACTGTGTTCACTTGCAGTCTTTTTATTTTACCTTCAAATAGTGCAAAAAGAAAAATGATAAAAATTTTAACTAAGTAATTTATAAATTTAGGAGGAGTCAAAATTGAATCATAAAGCAATTGAGTTATTAGAGTATAACAAAATAAAAGAAACATTAAAAAGCTATGCGATATCGGATTTAGGCAAGGAGATGATTGAAAAGCTAGAGCCTTATGTTTATATCAATGTTATTGAAAAATATATGAATGAAACTACAGAGGCCAGAGCTATCGTGAATATAACTTCCAGCATTCCTATCCATGGACTAAATGGAATAGAAAAGGTGAAGCAAAAATTTGGGAAAGGCGATATGCTATCCCCAGAGGATTTAGACACCATTGCTGGACTTCTAAAAGATACAAAAAAATTAAAAGGATTTATGAAGAATAAAGAGAGTACGGCTCCCACAATAAGTCAATATGCACAATCCATATATGAGCTTAATGATTTAAGGCAAGAAATTGAACGGTGCATTGTATATGGGAGGGTTGATGATAAAGCTAGTTCACAGCTTTTTAAGATAAGAAAAAAGATAGCAATTTTGGAAGATAAAATTAAGAGTAAACTGGACAATGTCCTTAGAAATGAGAAAGCCAAAGGCTATATTCAAGATGCTATCGTAAGTCAGCGAAATGGAAGATATGTGATTCCTATAAAGAGTGAATATAGAAAAAATATAGATGGTGATGTCCATGATAAATCCAGCAGTGGTTCTACAATATTTGTTGAGCCAGCGGAGGTAAAAAAAGCACAAGATGAGCTTAATATATGCAGGATAGAAGAAGAAAAAGAAGTTTATATCATATTATCTACTTTAACGAATATGGTGGAGAGCTTTGAGAGGGAATTAACTATCAATATTGAGGCGATGGCTTATTATGATTTTCTTTTTGCAAAAGGTAAATATAGTAAGGATATAGATGGCAGAGGCGCTAAATTCAATAATAAAAATCATATAAACATGAAGCAGGGAAAACATCCGCTTATTGGAAAAGCAGCAGTACCCTTGGATTTTGTAATAGGGGAGGACTATAGAGCTGTTGTTATTACAGGTCCAAATACAGGAGGAAAGACTGTCGTATTAAAGACCATAGGACTGCTTACGATGATGGCGCAATCTGGACTTCATGTGCCTGTTGAAGAAAATAGTGAATTTGCTGTATTTGTAGATATATTAGCAGATATAGGTGATGGGCAAAGTATAGAGCAAAGTTTAAGTACTTTTTCATCTCATATAAAGAATATAGTAAATATTCTAAGCTGCGCAGATCAACACACCCTAGTTATCATGGATGAGGTTGGATCAGGAACAGACCCTGGAGAAGGTATGGGGTTAGCAGTATCTATACTTCAGGAAGTTTATGATAAGGGTTCCACAATGCTGGCTACAACGCACTATAGCGAGATTAAAGAGTTTGCTGGAAACAATGAGGGCTTCATAAATGGTTCTATGGAATTTGATGTGAATACGCTAAAACCACTATATAAGTTAAATATAGGTAAGGCGGGAGAAAGCAATGCATTTTTAATCGCCTTAAGGCTGGGCATGGATCATAGGATTATTGAGAAGGCACATGAGATCACCTATAAGAATAAGAAGGACTATTCTAAATACAAGTGGGAAGCAAAAGAGACAATTACTGATTCTAGAGAAGCGATAGCGGTGCATCAACAGCAAATTGAAAAGCTTAAAAAGGCAGAGCAGAAAAATGCAATAGGAGAAAAGCAGAAATTAAAGCCTAAGTTTAAGATAGGCGATTGTGTTTATATAAGCTATATGGATAAAACAGGCATCATATGCAGTATTGAGAACGCTAAAGGGGAATATGGCGTAACAGTAATGAAGAAAAAACTTATAATCAATAAAACAAGGCTTTCCCTTTATATATCCAATGATGAGCTATATCCTGAGGATTATGATTTTGATATTGTTTTTGAAAGCAAGGAGAATAGAAAGAATAAGAAGCTTATGAGTAAAAGGATGGCTGAGGGAATAGAAGTAGAAATAAGGAAAGGAGATCCACGGAAAGTATAAATAAAAAGAGAAAAGCTCCTTGTATTGGGAGCTTCTTCTCTCTAAATGTGATTTTTTAATATAATAGGAATTTGGATTTCTGAAATATATTCTTCT
>JAUQXG010000553.1 GCA_030834765.1 Lutispora sp. | reverse complement strand
GATATTCTGCTCCCGATACAGTCACGTTTTATCTGGGAGGATATGCAAATCGTTTTCAACGTGATTTTATAAAAAAAGTATACGATGATAACCCTAATATAGAATTCTTGCATTTTGGAGATATTGATGCTGGAGGATTTTGGATTCATCATAATCTGTGTGAGATAACAGGTGTTAATTTTAAGACATATTGTATGTCGAAGGATGAACTTTCTCAGAAACAATATGAAAAATGTCTTCATCGATTAACAGACAATGATACTGTGAGGTTACAGGAATTGAAAGAAATGAGGGTGTATACGGATACAATTCAGTATATGCTTCAGCACAATGTAAAAATGGAACAAGAGATTATTAGTTTAGAATTGATGAAGTAAAAGGATATTATAAAAGAATGTAAGGCGTGGCTAAGTATTTATAAGTAGATTTTTCATGTTATATCAGCAGAGAATTTATTAAAAATAAGTGTTGAGCGCCGGATTTATTGAAAATATCCTAACGCCAAGGGGGTACCAGGTTCGACGGTCATCAGAATTGCAGCAACAAGGCATGTGGAAGTGGTCAGTTATCTGACGATAGGATAATGCTTAATATCCTAAAGTTTACAAGGGCTATAAAGGAATTTTATTTTGGAACTGTCAACAAAAACTAGACACAAAGTTAAGCAAATTTTATGAATTTAACTCCTCAAACTGGACAGGGGAAACATACCCAAGTGAGGAATGCATTCTCTTTGTGTTGTAATATAATTCAATATATTTAAAGATTTCTTGTTGAGCTTGTAACAAAACTCAAAATTGCCTATGCAAAAGCAGCAAGGGCGATAAACTACACTTATGCAGAGATGGGAGGAAATATTAACCAGGCAGACACTGCAATAAGAAACATGATTGAAAGACATGGATAAGTTCTTATATTCGGTGCCTAACACCATAGGTTGGGTTACAGTCCCTAAAAAGCGATATATTCCATCTATGAGTCATCCATGGAGACAAGCTTCATTCCAGAAACATGTGGATAAACAAGCCCATAGGACAGAGCAGGCAAGTTAATTAAAATATTCATTTTAATAATCTATAATGAATTTTGAAATGAATATCAAATACACTATTTATGTACAGGTAGAAAGTCTACGTAATTACATTCTATTAAACTCCATAGTTGTTTGGAAATTTCATCAATTGAGATGGGCATTAAATTAACAACCCACCACTCCAAAACTCCGACAATAGCTGATGTTAAAAATTGTATTTTAACTTCCGTTGATATATCATTAGTATTTTTAATGTTACTAACTTCTTTATTTAATATTTGTGAAATCATTTTATATAATTGATTTCGGAAAAGTGGAACACCTTCATTTGTGAGCAGAACCTTGTAGTAATCAAAATTATCTTGTAAATGCTCAAAAGCACCTCGAAGTACTGTATTAGTAGGGCTTTCATTGCCATTATGTTTTTCATTGCAATGTTGCACTAATTGTGCAATATATGTCTCTATGCATTTATCGAGTAAATCATATTTATCAATGTAATGTAAATATATCGTCCCTCTATTGATATTGGCACGTTCTGCAATTTCATTAATTGTTATTTTTTCAAAAATTTTTTCATTCATAATCTCCATAAAAGTATTCATAATTGCATACCTTGTTTTTTGTATTCTTCTATCCATATTATCTATCCCTTTCAATCCCTTAATAATGAACAAATCGATTCAGTTTGTTTATTAATAGACAATTACCTTCATTTTAATCATTGAATTCAGCTTTATTTCTTGTTAAACTCATTTTATCAGACAATTGTTCAATAAGCAACAATTGATTAAAAAGGAGAATTTCAATGAAAATATTAATATTTGGCCGAGGAGTAATAGCTACACAATATGCATGGGCATTAGAAAAGTCTGGGAACGAAATAGAATTTTATGTTAGACCTGAGAATATCAAACAATACGGAAATTCCATTAATTTAGAAATATGGGATGCGCGAACAAACTCAAAAGGAACGCTTATTAATGAAAGTTGGCATGTTATATTTAAAGATGAAATAGATATTAAAAATGATTATGACATTATATTTGTGAGTGTAAATAGTCATCAAATCAGAGATGTAGTATCATATTTAGCGCCACGAGTTGGCAATGCTACAGTGCTTTTTTTCAATAACTTTTGGGTTGATCCTATAAACGCAATTGCTCCAATTCCATTAAATCAGATAGTGTGGGGGTTTCCTGGTGCGGGTGGGGGCTTTGATAAGGATGGGACTTTGAAAGGTGGATTTATGAAATCTGTCTTTTTCGGTACATTTGGAACAGCTTTGAGCGAAAGAGATATAAAAATTCGCAATCTCTTTGTAAACACTGGATTTAAAATTTCTGAACAAAAAGATTTCCGTAGCTGGCTATGGAATCATTATGCACTTAATGCCGCAATGGAGGCTTCAATGATAACTGTCGGAGGGTTCAAAGAAATGTTTGATTCTCCAGAATCACTTGCTAATATTGGAGTAAATATTAGAGAAATAATAACTTTACTAAAAGCCCGCGGCTCAAGTATTGATATTTCCACTAGAATTTTTGCAAATACACTTTCAAGAATACTAGGCTTTGTATTAAAAAATATTGTTTTTAAAGAAGGAAGTCTGATAAATCAGATGATGAAAGATAATAATAGTAAAATAGGTTACTCTTATCGGGATGTATTGCTTGAAGCGAGAAAATTGAGTGTTTCCATGCCAAATTTTGAAGCTAAAAAGTATTTTTTTGACAAATCATTATTTGATAAATAGCAGAAAGTTTATCTTAAATATAAATAGATTTAAAATCAGAATTTCTTGTTTTAACGAAAAATGACCTTTCCACCAAGGGGGTACTAGATACTTATGACATCATTATTGTACTCTCAACGCATGTGGAAGCGATAGTTCTGATGATGCGTAGTGGTTCGAGTGAGAAAAAGTAGAATTCAACCACAACATATAGTGGTTTGAGACTGATTTCGAGGCAAAAAAACAGCAAAAAATGACGTTTTTTGATCCCTGAAAAAGGGCAAAAATATAGATGACATAGGTCTAGAGCAAGAAAATATAGAAATGTAGAGACTAAGTTTGGTCACAATTATGATGACAAAACTTAGCCTTTTTTTATTTATTCGGCTATTGATGACATTGTTTCAAATTCTTCCGAACTGAACTTGTATTCGAGTTTGTTCAAGTGGTTGAATGCCGATTTTAAAGAGATGATGGCAATGAGGCTAGAGATAAGATCTGCAAGAGCACTTGCTCCCCAGACGCCATTTAATCCAAAAATCCGAGGCAAAATAAGAAGTAGAGGTATCAGTAACAGCACTTGTCTTGAAAGTCCTAAAAAAGCGGATTTCTTTGCTTCACCAATAGCTTGAAAATAGCTTGCTCCAACTATTTGAGCACTTAAGAGAGGAAGCATTAGCAATAACAGATGCATGCCAGAACTTGCCATTGAGATAAGATCAGGGTCACTGGTAAAGATACTTGACAGCATGACTGGAAAAACTTGAACAAGAATAAAGGTTGTTGTACAGATTGCGGCAACGGTG
>JAUQXG010000552.1 GCA_030834765.1 Lutispora sp. | reverse complement strand
CAACCCAGCCCATAGCCATCATAGGCCAAGTTAAAAGACCTAGATATGATATGAAGGTTACAAACTGTCCAAGACTGATTTGCTTATCAATAACAAGATTTCCACCGTATAACAAAGCGATCATAAAGCTAAGGGAAGCCATGAATTCAACCACGGGATGCATCGCGCCCCATATTTTTATGAGCTTTATGTTCTCATCCACATTATGCTGATTGGCTTTAGAAAAGTTATATATTTCCTGTTCTTCTTGCACAAAGCTTTTCACTACTCTGATACCAGATATGCTTTCTTGCACTTTGTCAGTGAGTGTAGAGAAGGCCTCCTGAACATTTTTAAATCTTCTATGGATGGCTTTGCCAAAGAAAGTCACTGTTAATGCCATAAAAGGAAGAGGTACCAAAGCCGTAGCAGTAAGGCGTATATCTATTGTAAAAAGCATGATGGCTATGGTAGAGATTGTTAAGAAAATTGCATCTGTAACCATGACGACTCCAGGCCCAAAAGCCGCTCTCACAGCGGTTATATCATTGGTAGCATGAGCCATAAGATCGCCTGTCTTGTTGTTTGTATAAAAAGTCATAGAGAGCTTTTCCAGATGATTAAAAAACTTATTTCTAAGCCAGAATTCTAAATCCCTAGAAGCACCCATGATGAGCATTCTCCATAAATAGCGGCAAAAAGCGATAGCACAAGCTAATCCTATTATGATTGCGGCATATTGATAGATACCATTCATGGTTAAGGTGTGATTGCTGATAGCATCCGTGATGGTTCCTAAAAGCTTTGGCGTAATAAGCTGAAGTCCGTCAACAAATATTAAAATAAATATACCCCATAAATACCGAGATTTGTTTTTGCTGATGAATTCTTTTAGATGCCTAAATATAATCATAATTGCCCTCCTGCTATTCAGCATAAATGAAAAGTTACATTACTATTCTCCTCCAAAATTATCTATTGCACAATACAAATTTTTCTTTATAACTCGTTAAATTGGAGGAAATGGTGTAAAATATTGATTAAAGAGTATAAGAAGGAGAGAAAAATAAATGGATATAATGGAAGGAATTTTAACAAGAAGAAGCATCAGAAGGTTTACTGGAGAGGTGATATCTCAAGAAAGATTAGAAACAATACTAAGAGCAGGATTTGCAGCACCATCCGCCCACAATAGCAGGCCATGTCATTTTGTAGTATTAAAGGATAAAACAACTTTAGAGAAGATTACCACGTTCCATCCTTATGCGAAGATGCTTCCTCAAGCAGGCTGCGGAATCGTTGTATGCGGAAATAATGAAGCACAAAAACTTGAGGGTTTTATGGTTGCAGACTGCGCAGCTGCTATAGAAAATATGCTGCTTGCGGCCAATGGATTAGGATTAGGTTCTGTATGGTGTGGATTGCATCCTGTAGCTGAGCTGACAGAAGGTATGAAAGAGCTTTTAAATCTGCCAGAAAATATTACGCCAGTAGGATTGGTAGTTGTGGGGCATACAGATGAGAAAAAAGGCAGTTGGAATAGATATGATGAAGAAAAGATACATCATGATAAGTGGTAATAAAGTCCGTTTGGATATATAAAAAAGGCATACAGGAATATGAATATTATGAAGGGGTTACTACATAATATTCTATTTTACAAAATAGAGAATAAACTGTATGCCGAGAAAAGCTATGTTATATGATAAATCAATATAAGCTTTAGTGCTTTAATGAATATTCACCATATTCTTTATCTAACAGGGTGAGTAATTTATTGCTGCTATCTAAATCATTTTTATTGATATATTCACAGATTAATAGATAATTTTGAAAATCCTTTAGTTTTCCTAAAGCTTTTCCACCTTTTTGTTCAATGTTTTCAATAATTTTTACCATGATAGAATAGTTTGTTATAATATCGTATTTGGGATTTACACTTGTAATATCTTTAATAGTCAGTGACCCTAGTCTTAGATAGTTTCTTATACTGTTGTTGATATCAATGGGTATGATGAAGCCATTACATATTGTGCATGAGCATACAGCATTAAAAAGCATCCCTGAAGCGGTATCGGTATTAATATCAAGAATACACACATTAGATCTCTCAATATCATTGCACATTTTTATTATGGAATGCTCATCTTCAGAGATGGATGGATCATAGGTAATAAGCTCAATATCCATAGGATTATTTGCATAGATATCCTGATATGACATATTTATTTTGTGTAGCATTTTCTTGTTATTAGATAAAATTATTAGTATCATATGCATCACCTTATTTTTTAATAGACTATATATTTCAAGAGAAAAAGAAAAACCCTTTTTCCATTAGGAAAAAGGGTTATGTATATGCAAAACAAAGCGAAATACGCATAAAAGTCTAAACAAAAATGCCTTGTCTATCCATAACACCTTCTTATCCTCGTAAGTTGTAGCGGTATTGTTCTTTATGGCAGGTCTCCTGACTCCAGATCATTGAACATCTGCTACCTTCCCATTTATAAAACAGTGGCAAGCTATCAAATACAGATGTACTAACTGTTACAGTGGCGGGACC
>JAUQXG010000551.1 GCA_030834765.1 Lutispora sp. | reverse complement strand
GTCTGCTTTGCAAAATCATCAATGATTTCTTTTGAATAGGGTGCATTGATGGAATTGGCTATAACGCCCCCAAGAAGTGCTCCTCCTGAGTTTGAATATTTCTTTATTCCTTTGAACAGATTATTTGCGGCATATACCGCCATAAAATCAGCTGAAGAAACGGTAAATACATGCTCAGCGATGCCTTCTCTTATAGGGACAGCAAATCCACCACAAACTACATCTCCTAAAACATCATATATCACAACATCCAGGTCAAGCTCTTCAAATGCCCTCTGTTGTTTTAAAAGCTGAACGGCCGTAATGATTCCCCTGCCGGCACAGCCCACACCTGGTGCTGGACCACCTGCCTCTACACAGTAAACTCCTCCAAAACCCTGAAATATGGCATCTTCTGCTTTTACAGATGTACTTTCCCTTAGTAAGTCAAGCACCGTAGGTATATATTTACCTCCTCTTAATGTATTGGTTGAGTCGCTCTTTGGATCACAGCCAAATTGCATTACTTTATATCCGGCTTCTGCAAGGGCAGCACTTATATTTGAAGTTGTTGTTGATTTACCTATACCTCCTTTCCCATAAATTGCAATTTGTTTAATTTTTTTCTTTGACAAACTTGTTGCACCTCCATAATTAATGATGTTCGTTACATTTCATTCTCGGATTTTTAATTTAGATATCACCTATCTGTGTAATTGGTTTTAGGGCAATAAAAAAAATCTCCTTCCCATATGAGAAGAAGATTCTATAAAAAACCCTAAAGGGTAATTTGATATGTTCCTCCCTCATCTTTCAGAATAAATTCTGTTGGATTTAGCACCATACATGCAAATGAAACATGCTGGTTGCTGAGACTTCATAGGGCCAATCCCTCAGTCTCTCTTGATAAGGATAATCTATTAAGTTTTTACATTATGTTATCATAACGTTAATAATTATTATAAAACCATATTCCTATAATGTCAATAGGAATTATAAATTTTAGAAATATTTATTATCTATAGTTATGATTCCATATAAGCAATATATGTAATTTGTTTATATCTATTCCAAGTTCTTCTTTCATTTTCTTAAATTCAGATATTATGTCACAATAGATAAAAGCATCAATATCACCCTCACCTGCTTTGGGAAGTGGGGTCTTCCCTCCACTTATGCCGATTGATTGTACTTCCTTCATTATAAGCAGTAGTCTACATCTCATTTGTGAAGCTATAAAATCACAAGTTATGCTTGCTCCAGCAATAACTTTTATATGCTTCTTTAAATCCTATCTTTTTATACCATTCTAATGCTTCTTCATCAGGTTCAACATAGACTACTTTAGCACCAAACTCTTTACATTTTTTCATTGATTCATAAATACAAGCTTTTGCAAGTCCCATATTTCTATATTTTTGTGCTGTCGCAAGTGGTTCAATAAAAGCTGCTTTTGTATCTATGTCATACCACATACCACAAAAGGATCCATAGCTATAATTCGGTGCTTCTGCAACAACACATATATCCTGTCTGTAGTCTAGCCATGCGTGTTTTATAGGTAAATAGACATCATCTTCATAAGATGGCGGTTCTCCTTCATAATCCAATGCTTTCCACAACAAGTTGTTCAGTTTTTCAAAACTATATGCATTTTTAAGGGGTTCTAGCCGAAATCCTTCAGGAGTTTCTGCAATAGGTATCGGCTCAATCAATGAAAATGAAAGCATTCTCCCCCCTTCTTCTTTGTTGTATCCTTTCTTTTCTAAATTCTCTTGCGGCTTATCCGAGACACGATATATATTTAAAAATTTATTACCATCCTCATCTATACCAGCAAAGGTTTCTTCGGCATAGCATATCATATCCCTATAAATCTCTAGATACTCAGGATTAATATCTATCATTACGCCACCATCCCAGGGGCTTTCAAGACGAACGATTCCTATAATTTCATCTTTATTTTCCCAAATACCAATTTTTTCTGGATGAAACATTTGAAAACAGGGATGTTTAGAAAAACAATCCCATTCTACCTTTCTACCACCATATAATTCTATATTTCTTTCCTCAAGGAAGCCAAAAAATTTACTAATTCTTTCTATATCATTATCTTTAAATAATCGAAAAGTTACCACGATGATTGCACCCCTTCCTTAAACTCATTATAAAAATATAAAATTCAATTCGGTTGCTACTAAAATGGGAAACCAAAGTTATGTGCTGTATAGACTCATTGAAATTTGAAATTAACTCAAATTAAAGAATAGTTCTGTCTTTTCTCCTGCTTTTTCAAAGCCACATTTTTTATACATTTCTTTTGCAGTATCTCCACTATCGGTTATAAGATAAACAAATTCAACACCATGCTCATTTGCCTCTTCCAGCAGATGTTTTATTACAGAAGTCCCAAACCCTTTTCTTTGATAGTCTTTTAATATATCGAAATCTTCTATTTTAGCAATATCATTATTTAACATGAATTCACAGTTTCCAATAGATATGCCATTATAATCACAAACATATAAATCCAAATTTGAATCTGGCTGTTTATATACCTCTGCTTTCCTATATATTCTTTTCTTTGCAAATTCAGTTCCCATATCTGATTTATTAGCTAATATATCAACTTCTATCCCTTTTTCCATGACTTCTGATGATAAGGCTTTTTTTATAACGCACCCTTCATTCCCAGTTAAATCACCGCTCATTTTGGGGTCAATATACATGTAATCATATTTTGTTATTTGAGGAGCTATAGGTAATTTATCAATGAAATCGTCCTTTATAAAAAAATTAAACTCTATTCTTAAAAAATCTGCATTTTCCTTCTTTCGATTTGCTAACTCGTCCAAAATTATCTCTCTAAATTTATTTTTACAAACACTGTTTTTAATAAATGTAAAATTATGCATATACATATCTGGCAACTTATAATCGTAGAATCTTATAATCTCCTTACCTTCATGATTCTCTGTGAATTTTTTTGTGTATTCTATCTCCGTGATTAAAAATTTACTAAACATATTTACCATCCTCTATCATCCTAAAAATAAACTATCCTCGGATCTTTCAATGCTCTTTGACCAGCTCTTATTTATTTCTGATGTTTTCATGATACACTCCTACCTGTAAATATCTCTTATCATACACAATCACTACGACCATTTGAATAATGAAATGAATCCTTTATTGCTTCTTGATAACCCAAACTTTGAATAAAAAGATTCCTCCGCTGGCTTTGTGAGCAATACTGGATTTAAATTGCTTTCCTCCAGAAATTGCATTAAATTTTCCATTAGCTTTGTACCAATACCTTTACCTTGATGGTTTCTATGTACAAGTAATCTTAATATGTAGGCGTGCTTTATGCCATCAGAAAGTATCTGAACAAATCCTATTAGCCTATTTTCATCATCTCTTACAGTAACCCACCCCCAAGATAGTCCTAGTGATTCCTCTAACTTTTTCGATGAACTTAGTCCCCATCCTATTGTTTTTAATAGGTTATTTAATTCATTTACATCAATTTTTGCATTTCTTTCAATTTTCATATAAATACACTCCGTTCATAATATATAAATATATCTCTATATATAAGTAAGAAATTTTTCATTATCCATATATAAACCAATATCTTTATCTGTTAATTCTCTTAATAATTCCATACAGTACCAACCTCGTCTTTCACTTCAATTACTTCAGTTGCTCCTACCGTGGGAAGCATCTTATGAAAAAGTCTCTAAACCCACTGATTACACCTATATTTTTGCTTTCAGTGCTATCCATGTCATAGTAATATCTCCCACTTTCTATATGGACAGATATAGAATCAAGGGGAAACCCTTCCTTCATCTTTTTGTGAGGATGATTTACTATATAGAATTCCTCTGAATTTAAATCCTCTCCGTCATAGCTAATCATGTTATTCTCATCCATTACCAAGCATATTGCATTCTTATAATATGCTGTCAGCTTTCCGCCATATTGATTGGATAATCTTATATAGTGATTCATCAGGTCAATATCGTTTAGTGCTGTTCCATTTACTCTTCTTATTTTTACTCCTGGTTGCTCTGAATCTTTGACTCCTTTGAAAAACAATCCAGAATCACATGAAAAAACCGGTCTTTTTATTTGCTTATAATAGTTCACCGCTTTTTGCTCTGCATTGCTAAGGGGACTATCTCCATTTTCTTCAGATTCAGTTAAATAGCTCCCTATGGAACTAAGAGGTAAAAGTTCCATGTTCAAGCCTTCTAGCATTTTCATCATGCTATGAAATTTAGCCTTGTTGTATGTACCGTAAATTAACTGCATATCATCTGCCTCCGTACAAAAGTTATTTATAAGCCCGAAATACTATTTATCATCATATCTTCTATTTTGTTATTCATACCCCATATATTGCTAGTCCAACTTGATAATATAATACTAAATCTATTCAAAACACTTCAACTCATATAAACCCTTCTATTTTTTCAGCTCTTTGATATGATTTGTCTATGATTGCTTTTGGATAATTCATATATTGTAAAAGTTTAATGGCATTTCGTGTCTGCGACACCCCTTGCTTCAGTTTATAGTCAAAGTTTAAGCCTTGGCTGCTGTCAACCATTTCACTGAAATAATAAAATTCGTAAATATCCTTTAGAATATCAGTTAATTCTCTATCATGTGTTGCTATAATAGAAATGGTTTTTCCTTGACTTAAGTACATTAATATTTCTGCAGACAATGAAATTCTCTCTATTGGGTTTGTTCCCCTAAATATCTCATCTATAGGACAAAATACTGGTATTTCCTTTTCCAAAGCATTAATTATTCTTAAAATGGATTCTGCTTCTGCCATATAAAAGCTCTTTCCTTTTACTAAATCATCACTAGGGCTGATTGATGTAACGATATTAAAAAAGCAAGCTTCGTACTCTTTGGCTAAAGCGAAATAAAAGGTTTGAGCTAATAAGATGTTTACTCCTAGCATTCTTAAAAAGGTAGATTTGCCTGACATATTTGTTCCAGTAAGCACAATACCCTTATTTTTTATACTGACAGAGTTGGGTATGGCATTTTCTATAAGTGGATGTACCCCTTCTTTTATATTTAATGAAGTCCCTTGTATAAACCTGGGCTTTGCATATTGATATTTCAAATTATATTGGTAACCAGAAATTGAAATCAATGCTTCTAATTCACCCATTGTTTCATAAATATCTATCAAACATTGCTTTTTTTCTTTTAATAAGCTTGATATGGCATAATAGGCACTTTCTTCTAAAAGAAATGCTACTGAAATGCTTTCAAATAATCCTCCCCACATATTCGCAAATCCTATTAACCTTGTACCCCTGTCAATCCCCTTTATATTCTTTAAAGCAACAACAATTTTATCTGTGTAATCAGCGATACCTTTATTTCTTACAGCAGATATCTTCTTAGCAGATTTAATAATGTTTCTCAAATACAATATTCCATTGGACTTAATCGTATTTCTTTCATTACTGTTTATGAACATATTGAACATGCTGATTGCAAAAAATACCAGCATAAACTTTTTATCATGAAAGATGGAAAGAAGAATAAATATGATGGGCAATATTTTACCAAGGAAAGTATATAGATAATATTTAAACTTATTTATCACAAGGTCATTTTCTATCATATTTAAAAAAGTATTATATTTATCCTTATTTAAGTCAAAATATATATATTGCAATGATTCTCTTATGATTTCATTCTCTTTCAATAATTCAATGACCCTATTTCTATCTTTTAGTTTTTCTTCATCCATGAAAGGACTTCTTAGCATGGCATACAAGGCTGCCTCTCCTAAACTGCTATAACTTCTATCTAATTTATCATATACCTTATTCATATCTAAATCGTCCCAGGTTTGATCATCTAATGTATATTCCTTTTTTTCTTTCATATCAAAGAACTTTCTTATTCTTTCATGATTTCTTGTCTTATCTATGTCCTCTTTATACTGCCGCCTTATTAGCCTTAAAACTTTTTTATTCATAAAAAGGTTGCGTTTTGAAAATATAGATTCTTTGGTCAATATGGCAGCTCTCCCTTATATATTATTTTGTTTATCTATGGAGGTTATCTTCATTGGATAATATCTCCCTCTATGTTCAAAATATTCCTCTAAAAAGCTTGCTACCCCATTATTGATATTGCTTTCAATCACAGCAGTAGCAGCTTTTTTCACTAGTTCATTTGCATTTTTTACTGCATAGCTATAATCCGATGCCTCAAACATTGGCAAGTCATTCAGGTTATCTCCAAAGCATATGATCTGCTCTGCATTTAAATATCTTTTCAAATATTGGACTGCATCTTTTTTGTTTGCACTTTTATTTGTTATTTCTAACCAGTATGTCTTGGTATAAATATCTATGGTGTAATGATAAGTAAGATCGAACTTTGCCTTAAGCTGATTGTATGCTTGTTCAAGCATTTCTCCTCCTAGGCAGGCAATAGATATGATATCTTGGGTGAATGCAATATTGAAATCCTCAACAATTGTAAATCTTTTATCTTCATTCTTCAGTCTATCCCCTATATATATTTCCTCAGCTTTATTAAAAATACCTCGATAATACACCTTATTTTCATGATATAAATTTGTTGTATATATCAATGGTGATAGGTTG